>JAHRBI010000002.1:300000-594673 GCA_019084025.1 Burkholderiaceae bacterium DAT-1 | reverse complement strand
AGATAAGAAGCAAGCTTCTTACCCCGTTCGACTTGCATGTGTAAAGCATGCCGCCAGCGTTCAATCTGAGCCAGGATCAAACTCTTGAGTTCAATCTCTATGCTACTTGTTTCTGGCTACGCAAAACTCAAACCTTTTTCAAGGTTTAAAATCTTAGCGTAAGCAATTTGGCTCATCACCAAGCGCCTACGCTTATCGGTTGTATCTTGTTAAAGAGCGGTGCTGATTTTTTTGCTTCGCTGCATTCGTTTCGTTTGCTGCGTCGCGTTCAGCGAGAGGCCGAACTATACGTGGCTTTTAAAAACCAGTCAACACCCCTTTTACAGTTTTTTGACGCAAAGTACGTAAGTAGCTGTTTTGCATGGGAAGAAATTTTCAAACAAATCGCGCGCAATCTGCTTTTCGATTCTTACATCGAGCACGCGGGGTGGCGCATGACTGGTAGAATGCGCCCTATTCAGATATTTCAGACACAGAAACAGATCATATATGGCTGTATTGACCGTTGAACACGCTCACCTTGCCTTCGGGCATGTTGCTTTGCTGGATGACGCCAGCTTCTCTCTCGAGTCTGGCGAGCGCATTGGGCTGATCGGGCGTAATGGCGCCGGGAAGTCATCTTTATTAAAGGCGATTGCCGGACAGACGAAGCTGGATGACGGCGAAATCAGAATCGCGCGCGAAGCAAAGGTCGCCTATGTACCTCAGGAACCGCCGATGCGGCCCGAGGCAACCGTATTTGAAACTGTAGCTGAAGGTCTGGGCGACTTGCGTCAGTTACTGGTGGAATACCACGATGCATCTGTAAAGGCGGGCACAGGCGACGGTGATGCACTGGACAGAATGACCGCGCTTCAGCACGAACTGGAAGCGCGTGATGGCTGGCGGGTGGATTCTTTAATCGCCACAACTCTCTCCAATCTGGGATTGCCCGCCGAGCAAACCATTGACTCACTCTCGGGGGGCTGGAAAAAGCGCGTTGCGCTTGCACGCGCGCTGGTATCCGAGCCTGCCGTATTATTACTGGATGAACCGACCAATCATCTGGATCTGAATGCAATCGAATGGCTGGAAGGCTTGATACGCGAGTTTCCGGGCGCAGTGCTGCTTATTACTCACGATCGTCGCTTTCTGGATAATGTTGCCACCCGTATTATTGAACTGGATCGCGGTATCGTTCGTAGCTACGACGGTAACTTTGCTCGCTATCAGGTGTTAAAGGCTGATCAGCTTGCGCAAGAGGAAGTGATCAATCGTAAATTCGACAAGTTTCTAGCGCAGGAAGAGGTCTGGATTCGCAAAGGGATCGAAGCCCGGCGCACCCGCAATGAAGGTCGCGTGCGACGCCTGGAGCAATTGCGCCGCGACCGTGCAGCGCGCCGTGATCGCGTAGGCAACGTGAATTTCTCACTGGATAGCGGTGAACGTAGCGGCAAGCTGGTAGCCGAACTGGAAGGTGTGACCAAGGCATATGGTGGTCGCACATTAATCAAACAATTCACCACACGTATCATGCGTGGCGACAAAATTGGTCTGATTGGCCCGAACGGTGCGGGTAAAACAACGCTTTTAAAGCTAATTCTGGGTGAGATCGAGCCGGATAGCGGCATCGTCAAACGGGGCACACAACAGCAGGTGGCCTATTTCGATCAGTTCCGCGAGGCATTACCTGAAGACACCCCGATTTGTGACGTCATCAGTCCGGGTAGTGATTACGTGGTCATCGGCAATGAACGCAAACACGTCATCAGTTATCTCGAAGACTTTCTGTTTGCGGCAGAACGCGCACGCAGCCCGGTCAAGTCACTATCAGGAGGCGAACGCGCCAGACTGCTGCTCGCGCGCTTGTTCACTCAGCCTGCAAATATTCTGGTGCTGGATGAGCCGACCAATGATCTCGATATTGACACGCTTGAATTGCTGGAACAGTTGCTGACCGAATATGAAGGCACGGTCTTTCTGGTGAGTCACGATCGGACCTTCCTCGACAATGTGGTCACGCAGGTGATCGCATTTGAAGGAGATGGCAAGCTGATCGAAAATCCGGGTGGCTATGATGACTGGATTGCTGCTCGCGCCCGGATGAAGAGTGCTCAGCAGGCTGCGACCGTTAAACAGGAAGTACCGTCGGCCGCACCTGCCTCGCAACCTGCCAACCGCAGCAATCGACAGGTGAAGTTGAGCTTCAATGAAACCCGCGAACTCGCCAGACTCCCAGAGGAAATCGAGCAACTGGAAACCGAGCAAGCCGACCTGCAGAACAAGCTGCTTGATCCGGACATCTATCGAACCGCACCAAAGGATGCGGCAAACTGGCAGGCACGTATCAGCGAAATCGAGATAACCTTACTGGACAAGCTGGATCGCTGGGAAATCCTGGAGAAAAAGCAGCGCGGGGAAGTAGAGTAAAACCCGACATCGCATCATATTCCGGGGGCGCTTGCCCCCGTTTCACTTTTTGTGCCGCATTCACGGCAATTCGGCGTTCCGCCATCTACACTGAAAACGATCCTTTTCAATCTGACAGGATAAGACATGACTGTCATTGCCGTTTTCAATCAGAAGGGTGGCGTGGGTAAGACCACGACTTCCGCCAATCTGGCATCTGCCATGGCTCGCAATGGTTATGACCCGCTCGCGATCGACCTCGATCCGCAGGCTCATCTGACTGCGATGTCAGGCCTCACGCTAAAATCGAAACAAACAATTGTTTCTCACTTTCAGGATGGCGCTTCACTGACCGATCTGGTTCACCGCCTACCTAACGGGGTGAACTTGATTGCGTCCCATATGGAGCTCGCCAAAGTCGATATGATGCTGGGGAATAATCGGCGTGATCTGAGAAGGCTGAGAAAGGCCATGCAGGATGAAATGCTGTCTGGCAGCGGTACACCGATTATCATTGACTGCTGCCCTATGCTGGGCGTGCTCTCGCTGTCGGCATTGATTGCCGCTGATGCAGTGCTTGTCCCTGTGACGGCTGAATATCTGGCCATGAACGGGGCGCATCAGCTGGATCAAACCCTCAGCGGCCTGACCAGCATGGGTTTATATCGTCCGCGCAAGGTCTTTGTAAATCGATATCAGCGTGGCCACCCGACCAGCGAACGCGTGGCCAATGAGCTTTCAAAGCGATACGGCAAGGATTTTTGCAAAACAAGAGTCTTCGAAAGTATGAGCGTACTCGAAGGTGTTGGACACAATCAGGACGTATTCAGTTATGCTCCTGACTCAGAAGGAGCGGAAGATTTTTCCTATCTGCTCGACGAGTTAATAGAGTCGAGGTTTATCAAGATCAAGAGGTGAAATTGAGGAACGCGCTGCCGGTTATCGCTCTGTCTCTATGGATAAGTGCCCACGCTATTGATATTGATACGCTGTGGAATTTCGACGACGTACCCGGCAGTGAAGCACGCTTGCAAGCCGCCCTTGAGCGAAGCAGCGTGCCGGAAGAGCGTGCGGCACTCATCACCCAAATTGCCCGTGCAGAAGGACTGCAAGGGCGCCCGGCTCGCGGCCATGCGATGCTGGATGAATTGCAAACCCGTCTGTCCGAGCTGCAGCCCGAAATCAGCATACGTTATATGCTCGAACGCGGGCGTTTATATAGCAGCAGCAATCGTCCTCTGTCTGAGCGCTGGCTGCGCCACACGATTCAACTTGCCAGCAAGCACAAACTGGATGGATTTGTCATCGAGGCTACCCACATGCTGGCCTTGATTCAGCAACAGGGCTCGGCAATTGATATGAATCTGAAAGCGTTGAAGCTTGCAGAAGCCAGTAGCGACCCCGCTGCGATGAAGTGGCAACCCACCTTGTACAATAATCTTGGCTGGCAATACCTGGATCAGCGTAATTATGAAAAGGCATTGGAGTACCTCAAAAAGGCTGAAGACTGGTATACCTCTCATCCTGATCCGAGAGGCTTGAATGCTGCCCATTGGTCGGTTGGAAAACTGCTACGCTTGAATGGAAAATCCACAGAAGCGCTCGACATCCAAATGTCGCTCACTAAAGCACAGAGCGTGGATAAGTCACTTTTGGGTTATGTATTCGAAGAAATTGCAGAAAACCTGGTGGTACTGGGTCGCTTACCTGAAGCCAAACAGTATTACGGCAAAGCATGGAAGCAGCTTGCGGAAGATCCATGGCTGAGCAAAAGTGATCCCAACAGATTGGCACGATTGAAAGCCCTATCGATTGACTGACCTGAGTCGCTACTCGCTCCAACTCTATCCGTAACCGAAAAGGGGAATGCAATATGCATTCCCCTTTGTCACTCTATGGGCGGCACGCTAGCAGGGACACTTTCCTACTTTTGCAGATTTTCCCGGATAGCGGGCATCCATACATGCCCGAAAGAAGCTTTCCTTGCTCATCGGCTGCGCGTCGGGATGCGCTAGCTGCATATGGGCCAAGTATGCATCATAGTCATGCACACCCACCATGAGCCGGAACCCCTGGCGAATTCGATTGAGCAAGCCCGATCTTGCATGATCAGCCATGTTGACCCACCTCGCGCAGTCGCACTGGCATTTCTTGCGCGTTTGCACCTGTTTGTCGCAAAGACTGAATCATGACTTTGATCCCCACTAACGCCATGACCACCACAACAGCCATGAAAACACCGCACATGGTGGCATTGATATAGTCGTTGGTGATGATTTGCTGCATCTGCATTGCACTCTTTGCGGGAGCAAGGACTTCACCCGCTTGTCCGGCCTTGCTGAATTTCGATGCATGCGCCAAAAAGCCGATCTTTGGATTGTCGTGGAACAGCTTTTGCCACCCTGCCGTTAGCGTGGTGATCATCAGCCAGCCTGTCGGCAGAAGCGTGACCCAGGCATAGCGCTGACGCTTCATTTTCACGAGAACAACCGTCGCCAGAATCAATGCCATTGCTGCCAGCATCTGGTTGGCAATACCGAACAATGGCCACAGTGTATTAATGCCGCCAAGTGGATCAATAACGCCTTGGTATAGGAAATATCCCCAGCCTGCCACGGCGATGGAGGTTGCCAGTAAATTGGCGAACCACGAACGGGTATTGGCAAGTGGCTTGATGAAATGCCCCAGAAAATCTTGAATCATGAATCTAGCGACACGCGTACCCGCATCGATGGTCGTTAGAATAAAGAGTGCTTCGAACAGAATGGCGAAGTGATACCAGAACGCTTTCATAGCAACGCCGCCAAACACGCCGGACAGAATATGTGCCATCCCGACTGCTAGCGTAGGAGCGCCACCTGCGCGGGATAGAATGCTGGCTTCCCCAACTTCCTTCGCCGCACCCGTGAGCATCTCGGGCGTGACGACAAACCCCCACGCACCAATCGCTTGTGCTGCAGATTCTGCAGTTGTCCCGATCAGCGAAGCAGGCGAATTCATGGCGAAGTAGACGGCAGGATCAAGTACGCTCGCTGCAATCAGCGCCATGATTGCGACAGCGGATTCAGCCAGCATCGCACCATAGCCAATCATACGAACATGGCTTTCGCGCTCCACCATCTTTGGTGTGGTACCGGAGGCAACCAGCGAGTGAAAGCCCGACACTGCGCCACAGGCAATCGTAATAAACAGGAACGGAAAGACGTTGCCGGCAAACACAGGCCCTGAACCATCAATAAAGCGTGTGACCGCGGGCATGGACAACTGCGGTGCCACGATCAGAATCGCCACTGCCAGTACTGCGATAGTTCCAATCTTCAGGAACGTGGAGAGATAATCACGCGGCGCAAGTAACAGCCACACCGGCAGAACCGATGCCACAAAGCCGTAGCCGATAAGCGCCCATGCAAGCGTTGTGCCTTTTAGCGTAAACATGGGTGCCCACGTTGCACTCTCGGCGACCGCCTGTCCCATGAAAATCGACAGCATCAACAGCGCAAAGCCCAGGATTGAGACCTCCGCAATGCGGCCCGGACGGATAAAGCGCATATAGACGCCCATAAAGAGCGCGATGGGGATCGTAGCCACTATGGTGAATGTTCCCCACGGACTGCCGGCAAGCGCCTTGACGACAACCAATGCCAGCACAGCCAGCAGGATGATCATGATGAGCAGGATGCCTGTCATGGCAATGACGCCAGCAAACGGCCCCAACTCGGCTTTAATCATTTCGCCTAGCGAGCGTCCATCACGGCGGGTAGAGATGAACAGGATCACCATATCCTGAACTGCGCCTGCCAGTATCACGCCGGCTATGAGCCATAGCGCGCCGGGCAAATATCCCATCTGTGCCGCGAGGACGGGTCCCACCAGTGGCCCTGCACCTGCAATGGCAGCGAAATGATGTCCAAAGAGCACCCACTTGTTGGTGGGTACATAATCCAACCCATCGTTGTGCTGTTCTGCAGGCGTCATCCGGGCATCATCAAGCGATAACACCTGAGCCGCGATAAATTTGCTGTAAAAGCGATATGCAATGATGTAGCAGCCGAGCGCGGCAATCACGAGCCAGATGGCGTTGACTGGTTCGCCGCGAGATAAGGCTACATAGGCAAGCGCACCTGCGCCGCCAATGCCAGCTAGGCCTAAGCCCAGCTGTTCACCCAGTTTATTTATCATGATGTCTCCCCTTGAATGAATGTCTGTTTTCAGACTATGCGCAGGGGATTACGCCAGTTTGCAGCTTTGCCGTCAAAGATTGCACGCAACTGTTGCGTGATTGGTGCATCAACCTTCTTCACTGCTTCGTCGCTGGCCGATCACAGCAATGGGAGAGACGTCGGCAGCGTGAAAGTGATAGCGATTGCGCCCCGCCGATTTGGCACAATACATGGCTGCATCCGCCTGCCGTAGCAATTCGCTTGCATCGGTTGAATCACTTGGGAAACGGCTAATGCCGACACTGCAGGTGACATAGGCGCTCCGTCCATTTAGATCGTATGGTTCACCTACATCCAGGATGACTTTTGCAGCGACCTGCGCACACTGAACATCACTTTCAATGCCTTGCAATACAATGACAAACTCATCGCCGCCAAGACGGGACACAATATCGCTCGCGCGAACGGCAGCTGTCATGCGCGCAGCCGCGGACTTGAGCAGTGTATCGCCCGCTTCGTGTCCCATGGTATCGTTGATTGCCTTGAATCCGTCGAGATCGACAAACAGGACGGCCACGCCATTGCCCATGCGCACGCCAAGTTGGATTGCGCGTCTTAATTCACGATCCAGCGAGGCTCGATTGGGTAAGCAGGTTAGATGATCCTGTTCCGCTAATGCACGCAGTTTTTCCTGAATCCGGCTGCGCTCCGTGAGTTCTTCCTGCAGTGCCCGCGTTCGTTTCGCGACAACGCGAGTCAGCGACCGGTTCCACAGCATCAAGGCCGCTAATGTCATCAGTAGCAAAATGGCCGTGCCCATCGATAGATAGGCCCACGTGGGTATAGTTTGCGGTCGAGGGGCTTTGAGTACTTCTGTGGTAAAAATTGCCTGACGAACATCGGGCGTCATGCTGTTTAAGGACTTGTTCAAAATCCGTCCTAGCATATCCCAGTCATCTCGCCATTGCATGAATAAGCGATATTCTCCGGGCAGTTTGCCTTCCAGTGATACGCCAAACTCACCATCATGATTCAGATCGTACATCGCCGATCCCAGATCTGTAACGATCGCATCGACAGCGCTCGCCTGAAATTGCTGCCTTGCCGCAGTGGAACTCACCGCATGGACAAGTTGTACCGCACCTTTGCCGGTCAAGCTTAATTCACCCGGATGTATCGCATAATCGGCAACGATCTTACTCAATTCACGATTGCCAGCGATTTGTGCACCTTTTCGCAATAGAACAGCCGGGAGACGCAGATATTCGAGACTGAAGCCCTTTCCCGCAATCATTTGATCGGGAGAAGCCATCGACAAAAGTAAATCGACTGATTTTGCTTTTAATTGATCCGTCGACGCATCAGACATCGTTGGCTGAACAAATTGAAACTTCAGTCCTGTCAGCCGACTGACCGCAGAGAGATAATGAATCGTTAGGCCGCCCTGCTTATCTTGGTCGGTCAGGTACAGAAAAGGTGGTCGCTGAATATTGGATGCACACAGAATGACGGGATGCGCAGCAATCCATTCGCGCTCATCCCTTGTCAGGAAATCTGCAGATGCGGCGCTCCTACTGGCAAGCAGACATGCCAGATAAAAGACTGGTGCAAGACACCCCAACCGCATGGTTCGCACGCGACACGCTCCCGAAAAGATGATAAGCACATGCCATAAGTGCCTGATTCATCATTCGAAAACTATAGTCAATTGATCTTTGCAATGCCAAATCGAAACTCAATCGCTGCAGAAATGCAACGCTCAACCCCGATCTTAGCGCTTTTCCTGTCGCCACAGCATCAATAACGCAGCTAACAGAAACACAACAGAGGGAAGCGTAGCGGACATAATCGGTGACCATCCCTTTATCTTGCCCATTGAGCCTACCAGCTGATTAAAGAAATAGAACACCAGCCCAAGCATCACGCCCATAAACAGTTTCATGCCCAAACCGCCCGAGCGTCTTTGCCCTTGTGCAAAGGGTAAGGCCAAAATCAGCATGGGGATACAGGCCAGCGGATAAAATAGCTTGGACCATAATGCAACCTGATAGCGGCTATTATCCTGGCTGTTCTGACTCAAATAGCCCATATACGTCCATAACTGCTTTGCTGACATTTTCTCTGGCTCCAGCAGGAGGGTAGAGAGTGTGTCTTTACTCAGGATGGAGTGCCATTCCATATTAGCCAGATGGGAGAGGGTGACTTGCTGAGATGCGATACGGGTTTGGTTCACATCCTCCAGAGTCCAGACTTGATCCTGTACGGGATGGCCTGCTCCTGCGTACAAATAGCCGGTCATTCTGTGAGCGTCATCAAAGGAAATAACCGTTACGCCGCGCAATGTGCCATCGGGCAAAATATGGCGGACATTAATAAAATCACGACCATCCTTGGCCCAGAATCCGGAGCGCAAATCCTGTTCCACAATTTTGCCAGAGGCGGCCAGTTTCAATTGTTTGGCACTTCGTTCGCTAGCAGGCACCACCCATTCACCCAGTACAATCGTGAAAGCGGCAAACAGCAGTCCCGTTCCCACCAGAGTCCATACGATTCGCGCCAGGCTGACGCCACTTGTACGCATCACCGTGTATTCGGAATCCTGACTCAGCGCAGCCAATGCCAGCAAGCCGCCAAACAGGGTGGCTACCGGCATTAACTCATATGCATGTCCAGGCAGGGTCAGGATCACAAACATCAGCATCTTGACGAATTGATAGTCGCCGGTCAGCGCGCCAAGTTCGCGGATAACATCGAAAAAGGCGAACAATGACAACCAACCCAGCAGACACAATCCACCCACTCGCAGCAAATGAGAAATGAGGTAACGGGTTAATACTTTCATTTCTCGGGTCTCATACGGCGGAAGAAAAGAATCACAGTCAGGGTTAGCGCTGCAATATGGAATGGCCACATACCGATCCACATCGGCCAGCGTCCTGATGCCAGCCAGTTTTGCCCGACATCCAGCAGGCCGTTGTAGATAAAGAACATGACAGGTGCCAGCGCCAGATTGTAGGCGCGGCCCACGCGAGGATTGACGTAGGCGATCGGAATCGACAGCAGCGCCAGCATCAGCGTGCAGACTGGAATAGCAATGCGCCAAGCCAGTTCAGCCTGATGTTCTGGATCACTGCTGCGCCAGAGGGTCAGCGAATCAGTCGCTTTAGTTTGCGCACTAATCGCCTGCCGCTCGCCTTCTTCTAGGCGAACGCGAGCTTGCTTGAAGTCGATGACCCGATAGTCTGCCTGACCAATTGCACCCTCATAACGACGGCCATCGCGCAAAATAGCCCAGCGACTGCCGTCAGTTTCGCGCGCAAGGAAGCCTTCTCGAGCGACGACAACAATCTGCCGCCCTTCCTTGGCCATTTTGATAAAGACATTTTTACCCGCACCCGCTTCGCCGGAGAAATTTTCGACGTAGTAGACCTGGTCCTGATCGCCATTGCGGGACTCTTTAAAGATGCCGGCAGCGACATTGTTGACTTCGTCACGGCGCGACATCAGTTCTTGATACTCCGTCCGCTTCTGGAAGGCCCAAGGGGTGAGGCCAATGCTCAGTACACCGGATACCAGTGCGAGCGGAACCGCAAACTGGATCACTGGCGTGATCAATGAAGTCAGTGACACACCGGACGATAGCCAGATGGCCATTTCATGATCACGCCACCAGCGCGTCAGCACCCACAAAACGGACACCATGCAGGTTACTGCCACCATGCGGGGCATAAAAGCGATCAGCTCGAACCCAACCAGCGCCAGCACTGCATCGGCAGGGACATGCCCATTGGCCGCATTCGCGAGAATTCTGACCGAGCCAGTCACCACAATTACGGTCAGCAGGACAATAAAGGATGCCGCCGCTGTCGAGCTGAACTCGCGCAACAGGCTGCGGGTGAAAATCTGCTTGCGCGGCACACATATTTGGCCGAAAAACTTAAGAGCGGAATGCACGGACGTTCGGTACTTTGACTTTTTCCGGTTGAATACGGACAATTCCGGGATCATTCCCGAAATCATGTTATCGGCCTACAGGCCGAATACGTCCACCTTTCGTGCCGCAATTGTAAAAACACCACAACTGCGAGACGCGATCTTACAGGAGTCCACCGTGGAATTCAGCATCAAGGCATCTGCACTCGACAAACTCAAGAGCCCCGTACTGGTTATCGCCGTTCGCAACGGCAAGGAACTGTCTGCGGCAGGACAGGCACTGGACGCTGCCGCAAACGGCCACATTTCTGCTGTGATCAAGCTGGGTGACCTGAGTGCAAAGGCTGGCAGCACCGTGGTTCTGCACAAGGTCGCCGGCGTGGCCGCCGAACGCATTGTACTCGTGAGTCTGGGCGACAGCGAGAAAGAGTACCGCGCAGCCTACGGCGCAGCCGCGCGAATCGTTGATGGCTTTGCCGTGAAAGAAGCAGTATTTGCAATTGACCAGCTGCCTGAAGGCAAGACACTGGAATGGAGTGTGGAAGAGGCGGCCTGTGCAGTCGTAGATGCCAGCTATCGCTTTGACCAGACCAAGTCAAAGAAAGATACACGTCAGGCACTTGCCAAGGCGACATTCGTCGTAGTGAAGGGCGGGGAGAAAGCTGCCGAAGCGGCTGCTGCACGCGGCCAGGCACTGGGCACCGCCGTAAACTACGCCAAGGATCTCGGCAATCTGGCTCCGAATTACTGCACACCAACCTACCTGGCGGGTCGCGCACAGGAGATTGCCAAGCAGTTTGGCATGAAGGTTGAAATTCTTGAGCGCCCCGCGCTGGAAAAACTGGGCATGGGCTCGTTTATTTCGGTCGCCAAGGGTTCGACCGAAGCCATGAAGCTGATTGTACTGAAGCACGAAGGTGGCAAAAAGGGTGACAAGCCTGTTGTGCTGGTCGGCAAGGCCATTACATTCGACTCGGGTGGTATTTCGCTGAAGCCGGGCGAAGGCATGGACGAAATGAAGTACGACATGATGGGTGGCGGCTCGGTCATCGCAACAATGCATGCCGTAGGTGAATTGAAGCTGCCATTGAATGTCATCGCGATCGTACCTGCATGTGAAAACATGCCTGCCGGTAACGCCAGCAAGCCGGGTGACATTGTCACCACCATGAACGGCCTCACAGTAGAAATTCTGAATACCGATGCAGAAGGCCGCCTGATTCTGTGCGATGCATTGACCTACGCAGAACGTTTCACCCCTGCGGCAGTGGTGGATGTAGCGACGCTGACAGGCGCATGCGTGATCGCACTGGGTCACATCACTACAGGTCTCTATGCCAACAAGGATGCACTGGCACAGGAACTGATGGCAGCGAGCGCAACATCCGGTGACCGTGCATGGCACATGCCGCTGTTTGAGGAGTACCATGAGGGGCTGAAGTCCAACTTTGCCGATCTGGCGAATGTGGGCGGTCGTCCGGGCGGTTCGATTACTGCAGCGTGCTTCCTGTCCCGCTTCACCGAAAAGTATGATTGGGCTCATCTGGATGTCGCCGGAACTGCATGGAAATCCGGCGCACAAAAGGGTGCAACTGGCCGCCCGGTTCCGCTGCTGACACGCTTCCTGCAAGCACGTGCAGCGCTGGCTAGTGTTGCAGTTTCAGCAAAACCTGCAGCTAAGGCCTCAGCTAAGCCAGCCGCCAAGTCAGAAGCCAAGCCTGCGGCCAAGGCAGCCAGCAAGCCCGCAGCCAAACCGGCCGCAAAAGCAAGTAAAGCAGCCAAGAAGTAATCAACAGGAGTAATAAAGCAGCAATGGCCCGCGTCAGTTTTTATTTCAATGTCCAGAATCACGATCTGGCTTTATGCCAGCTTGCTAACAAGGCATTGAATCGTGGGCTAACACTCGGCATACTGACCGGGTCGATCTCGGCATCTGCCGCCATGGATACTTTCTTGTGGCAGGTGCCCGATATCGGATTTCTTCCGCATTGCGTGCATGATCATCCACTGGCCGAGCACACGCCGGTTTTGATCGCTCATTCGATTGCACACATACCGGAACGAAATGTGCTGTTTAATGCGTCTGGCCAACCCTGCGGTCAACCTGAACGGTTTGACCGCGTCATCGAAATTGTTGCGCTCGATGACATACCTGCCCGCGATCTGGCGCGCGAACGTGCGCGGCAGTATCGCAGTCAGGGTCTGACTGTTGATTTTACCGATATGGCGGCCTCCCGCCCTGGATAGCGATGTTTCATGGATAAGGACACCAGGCAAACACCCGTGCTGAATAAGCTTGATGCACTGATGCAGAAACATCGCGGCGGCCCTTCACAATCGGGCATTCCCGTTTTGACAGAACTCGAAATTGCGACGCAGCACGATGACATTCCTGTATTGAGTAATGTCGTTTTGGCTGATGCGCAGGATGATTTTGTTGATTTGCTGTTTTCTACCGAAGAAATTCTGGGAGAAACACCGCAATCGCCGCCGGCCTCTCAGCCTGTTGCTGACACGCCCGTCGCCCCGCCCTCGCCGTCACGACTGATTGAAACCGTTCAGCCTGTGGCGGAGCAATCGTTCGAATCGCTGATTGAAGTGCCTGCGCTGAGTGGCCGGGAATCGGCCCAGACTAGCACCCACCATCAGCCATCCGCTTTATTGCCGGAAATCGCCTTCGATCTGATCGAGGACGATGCTGTGACAGCACTCGAACCTCAGGTGCATGCGCAAAGCTATGGTGGCAGCGTCGTCCCGCCCGTCCCTGCACCCGCACCTGTACCGGAAGCGCAGGATCTGATCGTTGAATTCGACGACCATACCCGGCCACTGGTCACACCGGAAACACGTTCGGCCGCGGGTCCTGAAACCATTTTCTCGTTCGAGCCACTGGACATCATGCTCGACGATCCCTTTGCCGCAGGGGACTCCCATCCTCAGGTGGAGGAAGACGTTCTACATATCGAACTCACGCCCGTCGCGGCACCCGCGCCGGAACCGGTCATTCCAATTCGCGAGTCGGTATCCGCATTAAATGCTGCAACACCAGCCCTTCGGTCGATTGTGGCTGCGCAGCTGGAATCGCCCACTCCCGCACCGACCACTTCCCCCGAGCCTGCGACTGAGCCGGTCGAACTTGCCTCTGCGGACGCACTCTGCGCTGCACTGATGGACGAAATCAAACCGGAAATGCATCGTCTGGTGCGTACCGAGCTGAGCAAGCAAATTGCAGTCATTCACCAGCAGGCAGTCAAATCCGTCACACAGGCGATTCTGCCTGAGCTAGAGAAGCTGATTGCCGCCCATATTGCCGACGCACTGGCAGCGCTGCAGGACACATCGCGCAACTGACCGACAGCGGCGCATGCAATCCCCTCCGCGCTGCGGTAAAATGGTGGTTTTCTCTTGCCATTCAGGGTGTATTCCATGCGCACGTCGCAATACTTTCTCTCCACGCTGAAAGAAGCCCCGAGCGAGGCCGAACTGATTTCGCACAAGCTGATGCTGCGTGCGGGCCTGATCAAGAAACTGGGTTCGGGTCTCTATACCTGGATGCCGCTGGGACTGCGCGTGCTGCGCAAGATTGAAACTGTCGTTCGCGAAGAAATGAACGCGGCCGGTGCCATGGAAGTATTGATGCCCGCCATTCAACCCGCCGAGCTGTGGCAGGAATCGGGCCGCTGGGAAATCTTCGAGAAGGGCCTGATGCTGCGCATCAAGGATCGCCATGATCGCGAATTCTGTTTTGGCCCGACGCACGAAGAAGTCATTACTGACATCGCCCGCAATGAAATCAAGAGCTACAAGCAGCTCCCGCTGAACTTCTACCAGATCCAGACCAAATTCCGTGACGAGACCCGCCCGCGTTATGGCGTGATGCGCGCACGTGAATTCCTGATGAAGGATGCCTACTCTTTCCACGTCGACTTCCCGTCGCTGGAAAAAACCTACTGGCGCATGCATGAAGCCTACTCCAACACCTTCCGCCGCCTGGGTCTGACCTTCCGTCCGGTCGCAGCTGATACCGGCGCCATTGGTGGTGATGGTTCCCACGAATTCCACGTACTGGCAGAAGCCGGTGAAGACTGGCTGGCTTACTGCCCGACGTCTGACTACGCAGCCAACGTCGAGTTAGCCGAAGCGCTGGCCCCGACCACCCCGCGTGCGGCTGCAACAGAAGCATTGCGCGATGTCGATACGCCGAAGCAAACCACCTGCGAACAAGTGGCGCAGTTGATGGGCATCGGTATCGAGCGCACCGTGAAGCTGGTTGCAGCGATTGCCGAAGGCAAGCTGAACATTTTCCTGTTGCGTGGCGATCACAGCCTGAATGAAATCAAGGTCGGCAAACTGCCGGACATGAACGATTTCCGCCTGGCCACCGAAGAAGAAATCCGCGCTTTCTTCAACTGCCCACCGGGCTTCCTCGGCCCGATCGGCATTGACCGCAGCAAGGTACGTCTGATTGCCGATCAGACGGTTGCTGCCATGAGCGACTTCGTCGTGGGCGCCAACAAGCCTAAGTTCCACCTGGCGGGCGTCAACTGGGGCCGCGATCTGCCGGAAGCCGATATCGTGGCCGATATCCGCAATGTGGTAGCAGGTGATCCGTCACCGGATGGAAAGGGTGTACTGGCGCTGTGCAAGGGCATTGAAGTCGGTCACATTTTCCAACTGCGCACCAAGTACTCTGCTGCAATGAAGTGTACCTATCTGGATGCCGAAGGCCAGCTGCAACCGATGGAAATGGGCTGCTACGGCATTGGCGTGTCACGTGTAGTGGGTGCGGCGATCGAACAGAACCACGATGAACGCGGCATTGTGTGGCCGGAAGCACTGGCACCGTTTACCGTGGCTATCGTGGGCGTCGGCTATCATCGTTCGGAAGCAGTGAAATCGGCCGCTGATGCGCTGTATGCCCAGCTGACAGCCGCGGGTATTGATGCGCTGCTGGATGATCGCGACGAGCGTCCGGGTTCGATGTTTGCCGATATGGAGCTGATCGGCATCCCGCATCGCATCACCATTGGCGACAAATCGCTGGCAGATGGCAAAATCGAATACGTGCACCGCAAATCCGGCGACAAGGATCTCGTCGCCGTTGCCGATGCACTATCGTTCATTCAAGGCCGTCTCGGCAAGTAAGCTCAGGAAACACGCATCATGACCACGCGCCTCACCCTTCCCTGTCTGCTGATGCTGTCGGCCATGAGCCTGCCAGCCCTTGCAGGTGCACAGAAGGAGGAGGTGCTGTCTGCAGCCGTTTCCACCGCCATGCAACGCTCGATCAATAGCGATGCAGAGCCCCGACTGGTCTTCAGTCATCCGTCCGAAGGCCAGGTCTGGCTGGCGGAAATGTCGCGCCGCCTGGAAAAGAAAGTGCCGGACGCCTTCATGCGTGAAAAGCTGCTGACAGCGATTCAGTATGAAGCCACCCGCGCCGGGCTTGATCCGCAAATGGTGCTGGGTCTGATCTACGTGGAAAGCGGCTTCCGCAAGTACGCCATTTCCAGTGCAGGTGCACGTGGCCTGATGCAGGTGATGCCGTTCTGGGTGCGGCAGATTGGCGCAAACGAGCACAATCTGTTCGATATGTATACCAATCTGCGCTTCGGCTGCACCATCCTGCGCCATTATCTCGATATCGAGAATGGTGACCTGTACCGCGCGCTAGGTCGCTATAACGGCAGCCTGGGCAAGCCTGAGTACCCAAATATGGTGTTATCCGCCTGGAAAGGCATGTTTGACTGGCGCGTAGGCAGTAAGGTGATTGCCGCCAACTAGGGCGGCGAATCACCAATTCATTCTGCTCAATCCCACTCGGGCATGGGTGAAACCGGTAGCATCATCAGGTCGATGTGTACGGCTGTGAGATGTCCGTCGGCGGTGAATGTCCCGACCACAGGGTAATTGCCTTCGCCGAATCCTGCGCCACAGATCACAATGTTTTCGCCATTCTGCGCATTCGGCAATCGAATATTGGCGATTCCTGCAGCCACATTATCCGGATCTTCAAGCTGTGCCAGCCAGGCATCCGGCTCACCGCTGTCAAACACCCAGTCTTCCCAGTCTTCGAGCGCGGGATCAGGCATCAGACGTTCTACCGCATCAGCATCAACAAAACCAACAGCGCCTTGAGCCGCCTCGATACCGATAAACTGGTGATCCTCCAGATCGTCGGGGTAATCCATGTCTTCAGGCAAGGCTGCCAGAAAAAACCAGTGCGTCGCTGGCTGATCGTTCACAATCAGGCTCAGATAGGCATCGCGGCAATCCGAGCCATCCTGCGCCTCACTGATATCAGCCACCGTCACCACCACCCGGTACTGGCCGGGTTCGAGCTCCAGCTGGCCATTTTCGCGCCATTGCAGCGATGCGAAGGGATCACACGGCACCAGACGGCCACTTTGCAACCACAGCTGACCGGCTTCAACCGTAAAGAAACGCATGCGCGCCTCAGTGCCATCGGGCAAGTGCCAGCTGGCGGATTCGTTGGCGAGCGCTTTCCAGCGGTCAGGGTACAGCGTATGGAGATTCATGAGTGCCTCAAACGAACAAACAGGGACAAGCTGTCGCGCAAATCAGGCACGACAGCCCCTATTGTCGCTACTGTCAGCAAATTATGCCAGCGTACACCCTTCGAACTTATGCTTCTTCCCTAGCGGGCACCAGTACAGTCCGATTGCCATTGTGCTCGGGCGGGCTCACCAAACCGGCGGCTTCCATTTGCTCAACCAGACGGGCAGCACGGTTGTAGCCGATGCGGAGTTGTCGCTGCACCGACGAGATGGATGCCTTACGGCTTTTGATGACGAAGGCCACAGCTTCGTCATACATGGCATCACCTTCGCCTTCGCCGCCGGACAAACCAAACTCACCCGAACCGCCGCCCTCGCCTTCCACTGCGCCGGTGAGGATACCTTCGATATAGTTGGGCTCGCCTTGCTGCTTGAGGAACTCGACCACCGCATGCACTTCTTCATCAGCCACAAATGCGCCGTGAATCCGTTGCGGGTAGCCGCTGCCCGGTGGCAGGAATAGACCATCGCCCTGCCCTAGCAGCGATTCCGCACCCATCTGGTCGAGAATAGTGCGACTATCGATTTTGCTGGATACCTGAAACGCCATGCGGGTCGGAATATTCGCTTTGATCAGACCGGTAATCACATCCACGCTGGGGCGCTGGGTGGCCAGAATCAGGTGGATACCGGCCGCACGCGCCTTTTGCGCCAGACGGGCAATCAACTCTTCGATCTTCTTGCCTGCCACCATCATCAGATCGGCCAGCTCGTCGATCAGCACCACAATCATGGGCAGATGCGCGAGCGGCTCAGGGTTTTCCGGGGTCAGCGAGAAAGGATTGGTGAGTCGCTCACCGCGCTTTTCAGCCTCTTTCAGTTTCTGGTTAAAGCCAGCCAGATTCCGCACGCCCATCGCACTCATCAGACGGTAGCGTTTTTCCATTTCGCCCACGCACCAGTTGAGCGCGTTGGCGGCATGCTTCATATCGGTCACAACCGGCGCCAGAAGATGTGGAATACCCTCGTAGATACTCAGCTCCAGCATCTTCGGATCAATCATGATCAGCCGGACTTCATCCGCGGTTGCCTTGTACAGCATCGACAGAATAATCGCATTCATGGCGACTGATTTGCCGGAACCCGTGGTACCTGCCACCAGCATATGCGGGGCCTTTGCCAGGTCCGACACAACCGGCTTACCGGAAATATCCTTGCCAAAGGCCATGGTCAGCAGCGAGCTGGAATCATGATAAGGCTGTGAGCCTATAATCTCCGAAAGCCGAACGATCTGGCGCTTCGGATTGGGCAGTTCCAGACCCATATAAGTCTTGCCCGGAATGGTCTCGACTACGCGAATGCTAATCAGACTCAGCGCGCGCGCCAGATCCTTCATGAGATTAACGATCTGCGAACCCTTTACCCCTGTTGCAGGCTCGATTTCGTAGCGGGTAATCACCGGGCCCGGATACGCAGCCACCACCTTCACTTCCACTCCAAACTCAGCCAGTTTGCGCTCGATCAGACGTGAGGTGTATTCGATGGTTTCGTGACTCACCAGCTCCTGTGATGGGGGAGGAGGTGCCAGCAAGGTAATGTCCGGCAACTCAGGACGACCATGCTTGATGAGCGGCGGCGTCTTTTTGACCACGGTCTTATGCGGAATAGCCGGAGCGGCCACGGGTGCAACGGGTACTGCCGGTACGGGTTCTCGGATCGGCGCGACATCGGATTCGAATGTGTCGATCTCGGGCAGGTCCAGTGCTGCCGGTGCTGCGGGAAGATCAGGCTCGCCGGGTTCTTCCCATGGCGGTAATGCCGCCTCCTCAAACAAGCTCGCCTGCGCAGCTTGCGCGGCCGCCTTTTCACGTGCCCGGATTTCTCTGGGAGACTCCTCCGGCGGCTGCTCCGGCAATGGATCCTGAATAACGATTGCAGGTGCATCCTCGAAACGCTGGCGTTCGACTTTCACCTTATCGGCGCGTGCAGTCGCTGCACGCTCGCCAGCCCGGCGATCCTGAAAGGCCTCGACGCGTTCGAATACGCTCAATACGCGCGTTTCGACCCACGTCCCCAACTTTTCCATCATGCCCAGCCAGGACACGCCCACAAACAGGGACATACCAATGGAAAACGAGGCCAGCAGGGCTAATGTTGCGCCGATAAAGCCTAAGGCGTGGAACAATAATCCACCCAGCGCAAGCCCGATAATCCCCCCGGGCGCATCGGGTAAAGGCCAGGTGAGCGAATGGAGACGCAATGCCTCAAGGCTGCTGCTACTCAGCAAAATCATCATGAAACCGACCACGGCTACGATGACCAGACGCTGATCTTCATTGACCTTTTCGAGTCGCCGGTATCCCCACCAGATGGCCGACATGCAGAATGCCACCAGCCACCAGGCAGAATAGCCGAATACAGACAGCAGTACGTCGGCGCACCATGCGCCAAACGCGCCACCCTTGTTGCGGATGAGCGTCTGTGGGGACACGTGTGACCAGCCGGGATCGCCCGGACTATACGATGCCAGGATGATCACCAGATAGATAGCGGCAACCACCGCAGCCAGCCACCATGATTCACGCAATATGGCGGCTACTGGTGCGGGCAAGGGATTGGAGTCGGCTCTCGAAACTCGAGCCTGATTACCTTTGCGGCGAAAAAACTGCATGCGTCTGACATCTCCTGGATAGGATGGGCATTATACCGGCGCATGCCCCTGTACTTATAGCGCGACTTATGACGGTTGCAAATCAGCTACGCCTATCCGATATCACAGTGTCCAGTACAAAGGGACAGACGGCAGCAAGCAAGATACACTGCACACCAAAACAAAACCATGGATTGATCCGTGTTACGACTCTTGCCAATGATGTTTTTCCTGCTGTCTGCACACTGCATGGCGGCATTACCGACCAGTCTGGCAACCCCTTTGCGCGCAGCAGGCATTCGCGACGCAGAAGTATCTGTCCTGATTGCGCGACAAGGCGACGCCACGCCACTCATTAGCCATCGTCCCGGTGCTGCCATGAATCCGGCGTCAACGATGAAGGTGATGACGACAGCCGCGGCACTGGATCTACTCGGCCCGGCCTGGCATTGGCAGACCACCATTCTGACCGATGGCGCAATCGAACAGGGCTCGCTGAAAGGAAATCTGATTATCAGGGGTCAAGGTGATCCGCACCTGACGCTTGAACAGGTGTGGCTCATGCTGCGCGCCATCCGGGCAAAAGGCATTCGTCAGATAGAAGGCGACCTGATTCTGGACAACAGCTATTTTCGCGGCATGCGCAGTGACGACCCTGCGGCCTTCGACAATAGCCCCGAAAGTGCATACAACGTCGTGCCAGACGCACTGTTGATGAACTTCAAGGTGATTCACCTCAATCTGCAATCGGACGACGACCGACTCACTGCCGAAGCTGATCCTGCCCTCCCCGGACTAAGGTTCAGCAGCCAGATGAAATTAACTACCGATCACTGCGAGCGCTGGCGTGCCGGCTGGCAGACACCTGACATGCAAATGGAGGGAGGCGGACTGAATGTTGTCCTGAAAGGTCAGTTTCCCCGGCAATGCACCGCTAATCGATTTCTGAGCGTCTTCGACCCCGTCACATTTGCGGGAAAATTGATCTCCAGCTTATGGGGAACAATGGGTGGTTCGATCAGTGGCAGCTATCGGCAAGGCATCACACCCGTATCGGCCAGACTCCTGCTCGCCTGGCCTTCTGACGATCTCGCAACACTCATCCGCCAGACGAACAAGTTCTCCAACAATGCGATGGCGCGCATGATTTACCTGACGCTGGGGAGTGAGCTGGGTGATCACGCGCTAGACAGCCAGACCGCATCAGCCGCAGTTATCCGCCACTGGCTAGACATCAATCAGTTCAGTGCGGAGGCCGTCGTGACCGAAAACGGAGCAGGATTATCCCGCACCGAGCGATTATCTGCGCAGACACTGGTCGACATCGTCCAGTATATGCTGAATGGCAAATATGCCGCAGAATTCATCTCTAGCCTGCCCCTCAATGGAATGGATGGCACCATGCAGCACCGACAGGGGACGCTGGCCGGATTTGCGCATTTCAAAACCGGTACGCTGGATGATGTTCGCGCGCTGACAGGAACCATGCTGACACGTCAGGGTGATAAACTGGTCGTGGCGATCATGGTGAATTCTCCACAAGCCGGGCGAGCCAATAAAATTATCGACACATGGCTGGCAGGTGTATGGGAAAACGGCCTGAGTCCAACCGAAATGGAGCCGCATAATGCCTCACCTCAATTCGCCAAGCCATGATGTCATTACCCTCGGCGGAGGATGCTTCTGGTGCCTGGAGGCGGTTTTTAGTCATCTTCGCGGCGTAGAAAGTTGCGTATCCGGCTATATGGGCGGGACGGTAGATGGCCCTGACTATGAGGCGGTGTGTGCAGGCACAACGGGGCATGCCGAGGTCGTTCAGCTCAAATTCAACCCGACCTTGGTCGATCTACGCACACTGCTGGATATATTTTTTACGATTCACGACCCAACCACGCTGAACCGCCAGGGCAATGATGTCGGGACACAATACCGTAGCGCCATTTTCTGGCATCACGATGCGCAACACAACATCATTCAGCATTACTTATCAGAACTGATCGAGCGTCGTGATTTTGCCGACCCAATTGTCACTGAAATCACGCCCGCCGTGACATTCTGGCCTGCGGAGCGGTACCATCAGCACTATTTTGCACAACATCCGGAACAGCCGTACTGCCAATATGTCGTAGCCAGCAAGGTACGCAAGGCGGTGCAACACTTCCCGGATCTTTTCTCATGAGCGACGACATACATATACGCCCCGCCACGCCCGACGATGCGCCAAGCCTCTCGGCCATTTGCCTGTCCACCGCTGACGCAGGTCAACCGCTGGACATTCTGACAACCGCAAGCGAATTACCCGGCTTGCTCTACGCACTCCCTTATCTGCACTGTCCCGGCGCTGCCGCGTTGGTCGCACACGATTCAGAGGGGATCGTGGGCTACGCCGTTGGGTCACCCGCCAGTCCGCAGTTTTACGACTGGATGAATACACACTGGTTACCCGAGCAACGTTCTCGCTTTCCTCAGGCCATGGCGGGTGAACCTGCCGACCATGCCTGGTTGAATCGCCTGTATCAGGACTGGCATGCGCCGGAAGTGCTGGATGAATTCCCTGCTCATCTGCATATCAATCTACTGCCGCGCGCACGCGGCAAAGGCGCAGGTCGAAAACTGGTCGAAACCTTACTGGATCACCTGCATGCGCTGGGCGCAGAAGGCGTGCACTGGGGCGTAGACCCCCGCAATGGCAATGCCCTGTCTTTTTATCGCAAACTGGGCTTTGAAATGCGTCAGGCAGAACCCGGTTGTTTCTGGTTTGCCAGCAGGTTGCCGCACGCCTGATGATGATCTGACGGTATATCTGGATAAGGGGTGGGCGACCGCAGGTCGCCCCTACCATTCCCGCTATCCGTTCAGATTGGCAAGGACAGTGTTTCCTTGACCTCTTCCATCACCACATAGCTGCGCGATTCCACTGCCCCCGGCAGATTCAGCAGAATGTCGCCCAGCAGTTTACGATACTGCGACATATCGGAAATGCGGGCCTTCACCAGATAGTCAAAGTCTCCGGACACCAGATGGCACTCCACCACATTGGGTAGTTTCAATACTTCGCGCTTGAAGGCGTCGAACATCTCGCCGGATTTGGCAGACAGCCGCAGTTCTACAAACACCAACTGCGCGCATCCCACCGCTCGCGGATTGACCCGCGCGGCATAGCCCTCAATCACGCCGTCACGTTCCAGCCGTTTTACCCGTTCCGTACACGGCGTAGTCGATAAACCGACTTTTTCAGCCAGATCGGTCATGGTGATCCGACCATCGGCTTGCAGAATAGTCAGTATCTTGCGATCCACTCTATCTAGCGCTTTCACTGGCTCTCACTCACTTTTCATGAACTTTTCACTTATTCTATAAATTTATCATCATTTTTCTACTGAGATACAGGTCAATTTCAGTCACAAAACCTACAGATTCCTTCATACAATGCGCGCTCGTTTGATTTGCTTCAGTGGAGTTCGCAATGCACGTCGTCGTTCTGGGAAGTGGTGTCATCGGTGTAACCACAGCGTGGTATCTGGCCAAGGCTGGTGCAAAGGTCACCGTGATTGATCGTCAGGACGGCGCGGCGCTGGAAACCAGCTTTGCCAATGCAGGCCAGATTTCCCCCGGCTACTCCGCACCGTGGGCGGCGCCCGGTATTCCGCTGAAGGCCATGAAGTGGCTGTTTGAAAAGCATGCCCCACTGGCGATTCGTCCGGATGGTTCGATGTTCCAGCTGAGCTGGATGCGCCAGATGCTGGCAAACTGCAATGAAACCGCTTACGCAGTGAACAAGGAACGCATGATGCGTCTGGCTGAATACAGCCGCGACTGCCTGCGCGAACTGCGTGATGAAATCGGCCTGAACTACGAACATCGCACACTCGGCACCCTGCAAGTGTTCCGCACCGAGAAACAACTGGCTGCGGCCCGCAAGGATATCGCGGTGCTGGAAACCTGTGGCGTCCCTTACGAACTGCTTGATCCGGCTGGCTGTGCCAAGGTCGAACCGGCATTGGCTCGCGTTTCCGAGAAGCTGACCGGCGGCCTGCGCCTGCCCAATGATGAAACAGGCGATTGCCAGCTGTTTACCAGCCGCCTGGCTGAAGAATGCAAGCGCATCGGCGTCGAATTCAAGTTTGGCGTAAACATCAAGAGCCTGCTGGTGCAACAGGGTCGCATCCGCGGTGTCGTCACCGATGGCGCACCGATCACGGGCGATCATTATGTCGTGGCGCTGGGTAGCTACAGCCGCGAACTGCTGTTGAATCTGGGCATGGATGTTCCAGTGTACCCGGTCAAGGGATACTCGCTGACCGTGCCGATTACCAATGCGGCGGGCGCACCGGTATCGACTGTGATGGATGAAACTTACAAGATTGCCATCACCCGATTTGACAACCGCATCCGTCTGGGTGGCATGGCCGAGCTGGCAGGCTTCGATCTGTCGCTGAATCCGAAGCGCCGCGCCACACTGGAAATGGTCGCAACCGATCTGTTCGGTACCGGTGGCGATGCACGTCAGGGCACCTTCTGGACCGGCCTGCGCCCGATGATGCCGGATGGCACACCGCTGGTCTCCGCCACTCCGTTTGGCAATCTCTCGCTGAATCTGGGCCATGGCACGCTGGGCTGGACCATGGCATGTGGCTCGGCTGCTGTACTGGCCGATATGCTGGCCGGCGTGCCTGCAGCCGTCGATACGAAGGGCCTGAGCCTTTGCCGTTATGGTACGAACGTCACCCCGATCGTGCCAACGCTGAAGCCGGCCTGATCCCGCGCTTCTCCTGCGATTTGGGCGGCCCGCCAACCGGGCCCGCCCTTTCCGATTTTTACCGCGCAATGGCCGTGCCTGCTAAACTGATTCGGCTATTGCTACGCGTCGTTATTTTGAGTTTTGCCCATGAGCCGCCCACTCGTTGCCACCATCCGCCTTGATCATCTGCGCCATAACTATCTGGAAGCCAAACGGCTGACTGGCAGTCGAGCGCTCGCCGCCATCAAGGCGAACGCCTACGGGCATGGTGCCGTTCGCTGTGCACAGGCACTGCACGATATTGCCGATGGATTTGGCGTGGCGGCAATTGAAGAGGCACTGGAATTGCGCGATGCGGGCATCAGCAACCCTGTCATGTTGCTGGAAGGCTGGTTTGAAGCCAGTGAACTCGCCCAGATCGCCGAACACCAGTTATGGAGCAGCATCCACTGTTTCGAGCAACTGGAGCAACTGGAAAAAACCGCTGTCGCCGCACCGCTTACCCTCTGGGTCAAAGTTGATTCCGGCATGCACCGCCTGGGTTTTGCACCGGAATGCATTGCTGAAGTCATGGCACGACTGAAGGCCACAGGCAAGATCGCCAATCTGAATCTGATGACCCATTTTGCCCGGGCAGACGAAACGGACTGTGACGCAACAGCCAAGCAGATCGCCACCTTCTCGGCGATTGCAGCACAGTATGATGGCGAAATCAGTCTCGCTAACTCCGGTGGTATTCAGGCATGGCGCGATGCGCGCGGCGACTGGTGCCGTCCCGGCATCATGCTCTACGGTGGTCGCGCAACCGACAAACCTGGGCTGGCCACTACCCGCCCGGTCATGCAACTGGATAGCGCCATCATTGCAGTGCGTGAACTGGACGCCGGTGAGCCGGTTGGGTACGGCGCACGCTTTATCTCCGAGCAACCTACACGCGTAGGCGTCGTGGCCTGTGGTTATGCCGATGGCTATCCGCGCGTGGCGCCAACCGGTACACCGGTTCTGGTGAATGGTGTGCTGACCCGTGTGATTGGCCGTGTGTCGATGGATATGCTGACGGTCGATCTGACGAACCTGCCTGATGCAGGCGTAGGTAGTCATGTTCGACTGTGGGGTGAAGGTTTACCCGCCCATGAAGTCGCAGAGTCGGCGGGCACGCTGGATTATGAAATTTTCTGCAACGTCAAACGCGCGCGTTTCAATTACGTCGCTTAAGCGCTTTCCTACACTGCTCCGTTGCATCCGTCGCAGCGGAGCACACCTTGCACGTCACAGACACCCACAAGTCACCTAACTCGGCCTACACTACGTGAGCGGGAACTTCGCCGCTGTATCCGCTTACGCCGAGAGGTCAGACAACATCGTGCCATGAAGGTGATCGCCAGCATCGCCCTGCTCATGCTTGTTAGTGGTTCACCAGTGTATGCCCTCTGCTCGAAAACCTTGCAGGCTGCATTCATGGTGCGATCTGTTGCGCGCCAACAAGCCGATGTGCGCAAGGAGCCCGATCTGGATACCCTGCTGATGCGACGCATCATTAGCGAGGCCGGATGCTCACTGCACTTCCACAATGATATTCCCCCCCGGCGGCAGGTGCTGTATATCGAAAGTGGTCAGCTGGATATTGTGCCGGACGCATCTGAAACTCCGGAACGGTTGCGATTTGCTCGCTTCACCAAGCCCTATCGACGGGAGTCCATTGTGCTGTTTGCCCGCAAGGGTGAGCCGAGTATTCGCCGCCTCAAATCCATCAGCGATCTGATAGATGAGAAGGTGACCGTGATCGTGCCCGCGCATGGCTGGTATGGTGCTGAATTCGATCAGATCCGTCCGATGCTCAAGCAACAGAATCGTCTGACCGAATACGTCAACATCGACCAGGCGCTGGCTATGCTGGAACAGCGGCGCGGGGATATTCTGCTAGCAGATACGGTACTGGTTCGCGAAGCGGCGCGCAGAGAGAGTGTCCCCTTGCCGGTGGAGTTGCCCGTGGTCGTGAACGAGGATCAGGTCAGATTGATGCTCAGTAAGCAAACCACTACCCAGCAGGACATCGAGATCCTGAATCAGGCAATTGACCGGCTCGACAGGCGTGGTGAATTGAAGCGTATTTTCCGCGATTATTTTGCCCGCCCCAGCCAAGTACCCACACTCAAATCAACGACACATTAGCGTGTCAGGCAGGAAAAAGCGTTCGGGCTTCCTGATAACGCTTGGCGAAGTACTCGCTTCCCAGTTCGTCGATTCGCACTTTGCCTTTGGATGCAGGCGCATGGATAAACCGCCCCTGCCCGATATAAATGCCAACATGCGAATAGGGCTTACCTGATGTATTAAAAAACAGCAGATCGCCCTCCCGCAGATTTTTGCGAATCACAGGCCGTCCGCGATTGGCGATGTCGGCAGCGCTTCCCTTCACCTCTACGCCAATCGCTTCACGAAAGACATAGGCCACCATGCCACTGCAATCCAGTCCTGCCTCGGGGTTCTTGCCCCCGAAGCGATAATCCGTATCGATGAGGCTCATGGCAAACAGCACCACTTCCTGCCGGCGAGCACTTACCTCTTTGGGGATATCCTTTCGCGGTGGCGGGGTGGGTGCCATATCTCTGGCAGGTGAAACCGACGGAGAATGACTGGCACATCCACCGAGTAGCAACACCATGCACACACTTGCTCGCCCCATCCATTTCACACAATCACCCACACCTTCATCCCATTCAGCATCACAGGTCTGCACATAGTGCATGATTCCCGGATCAACGGACACTCCCCCGGCACGATCAACTAGTGGAAATGTCATGTACTCGTGCGACAATACGCACTTTCGTCCAAGTTTTGACTCCTCATGCACGCTCTCTTCCGCTCCGCCCTGCTGGCCAGTCTGATTGCTCCGCTGTTTGCCGGTACTGTTGATATTCGTTTGGTGTCTTTCAACGATTTTCACGGCAATCTGCGGCCGCCCATGATGGGCTTGACCCTGCCCGATACAGAAGGCAAGCCTCAGCGAATCAAGGCAGGCGGCGCGGAATACTTGTCCGCATGGATCAAACATCTAAAGGCAGGCCATGCACATACTGCCGTGGTAGCCGCTGGCGACCTGATCGGTGCCAGCCCCCTGCTCTCCTCCATGTTCCACGATGAAGCATCTATCGAGGCACTGAGCATCATGGGGCTGGAATACGCCAGCGTCGGCAATCATGAGTTCGATGCAGGTACAGATGAACTACGCCGCATGCAAAATGGCGGATGCCATCCGGGCGATGACTGCAGCACCCGCCCGTTTAACGGTGCCAGCTTCAAATATCTGGCCGCAAACGTCATCGAACGTAAAACCGGGCAGACGTTTTTCCCCGGCTATGCCATCAAGACCTTCGACAAAACCCCCGTCGCCTTTATCGGCATGACGCTGAAAGGCACCGCGGAAATCATCACGCCACTGAGCAGCCAGTACGTGGAATTCAAGGATGAGGTGAACACCGTCAATGCGCTGGTGCCGGAGCTGAAAAAGCAGGGCGTAGGCACCATTGTCGTGCTGGTGCACGAAGGTGGTCGTCAGGGCAAGGACGCCGGGATTAATGGCTGCGGCCAGTTTACCGGCCCCATCGTGAAGATTGCCGAGCAACTCGATCCGGCCGTCTCGGTGATCGTATCCGGCCACACCCACGAGTATTACAACTGCAAGCTGTCCGGCAAGCTGGTCACCAGTGCGTATTCCTATAGCCGGATGGTGACCGCCATCGACATGCAGCTGGATAGCGACACCGGCAAGACCTTATCCGCCGAAGCGAAGAACCATATTGTCACCACGGACATTGCTGCCGATCCGGCTGAAACCGCGCTAATCGAACGCTATGAAGCCATTGTCAAGCCACTGGAAGAAAAAGTGATCGGCAAGTTGAAGGGCCGACTGAACAACCAGAACGACGAACATGGCAGCACCCCGATGGGCAATGTGGTGGCAGAGGCCTATCTCGATTCCGTGCGCAACGATACGTTTGGCAATCCGGTGATCGGCTTGGTAAACCACGGTTCCGTACGCACCGACATGACGCCTGCGGAGAATGGCAACGTGACGTATGGACAGGCCTATTCGGTTCAGCCCTTCCGCAATAACATCATGGTGATGGATCTGAGCGGTGAGGAACTGGTGGCGCTGCTAGAACAGCAATTCGAGGGTCGTGCCGGCATGCTACAGGTATCACGCGGTCTGACCTACACCTACAACCGCAAGGCGGAGAAGGGTCAGCACGTTGATCGCGCCAGCATCCGCATTGCGGGCAAGGCATTTGATCCTAAAGCCACTTACCGCATTGTGGTGAACAACTTTATGGCACAAGGCGGCGATGGCTTCACCGTACTGCGTCAGGGCCGCAATGTTCAAACGAGCGGGCTGGATGTGGATGCGCTGGTGTCTTACCTTGGCAAGCATGAGGTTGATCCGGCTGACTTTGATGCGCAGGTTACACGAGCCGACCGTTAGTTCTGCGCTAGGCAGCCCAGCTTAAGACCAGTCCTGATGGGGCTGGTTTTTCTTTGTTAACGCAATGATTAAGCTTAATAGCATGAAATGCTTTTTCAAACTGAACTTGACTCGGTTATTATTTTCTATCAACTAACAGCTTGAGATACGTAAATGAATTTAAAGCAATATTTTTTCATTCCATTCGTATTACTTGCATCCATTGCTACTTGGGGAGAAACAACCAATGAGTTCTCTGACAAGGATCGCATCTCAATCTACTTCCAGATCATTCAACGATTAATTGGTCCAGACGATACATACGACGGGAGGCTCCATCCAAAGACGCTCTACATAAACCGAAATTTATCGGATATTTCAGACGATGACCGCGCATACATAAAAGAATCTCAAAAAATGGCTAATTGGTTACCTGATCAGCCTATCCCAACTCCGTCAGAGACTCCACCTCCCCCCCCATCATTTCTATTCAGTCGGAACCCAATCGACAAAATTAGCCCCGATATCGAAGCGCAGCTAAGTACATTGCTAAAAGCAGCAAATATTCACTTCAGGTTCATATCCTCCTTTAGTGATGCCCCATTCAAGAAAAAAACCCATGCTGTTGCAGGTAGAGGAGCCGTCATCTCATTTAGCACGCTAGAAAGTAAGAATGATGAAGTCATCACCTGTGGGGAAATCTACATTGCTCGACTTGCAGCAGGTACTTTCTATTACATTTTCAGATTTGAAAATGGTCAGTGGCTACTCAAACAATCCATTTCCGGCCCAGTTGCATAAAAAAAACCGCACCGTTTTCACGGTGCGGCAAAGCTCTTTGCCAACAGCACATAGGCAAAGGATCAAACAGACTGTGCGGGCAATACTGTTCCAGCAACTTCGCCAAAGCCCACGCGCGCAGCGCCGGCCTTTTCGCAGTAGCCCTTGAAAATAATGGTGTCGCCATCCAAGAGGAAGGTGCGCTCTTCGCCATTAGCCAGCGCGATCGGCTGCTTGCCGCCCACGGTCAGCTCCAGCAATGAACCCTCTTCACCCTTGTTCGGGCCGGATTGCGTACCGCTGCCGAGCAAATCGCCCGGTTGCAGATTGCAGCCGCCAAAGGCGTGGTGTGTCACCATTTGCGACCAGGTCCAGTAGGCATCGCGGAAATTCGATCCGGACAGTTTGACTGCACCCGAACCGGCATCACGCATACCCGGTGTTTCTAGCCAGACTTCCAGCTGAATGTCGAACGCGCCTTGCGAGCGGACGTTCGCCGAATCGAGGTAAGCCAGCGGCTGCGGATCGCTTGCCGGACGCTCGAAAGCAGCACGGTAAGGCGCCAGTGCTTCCAGCGTGACAATCCACGGCGAAATGGTAGTCGCGAAGTTCTTGGCGAGGAATGGGCCCAGCGGCTGGTATTCCCAGGCCTGCACATCACGCGCCGACCAGTCGTTCAGCAGGCACAGCCCGAAAATATGCGACTCGGCTGCATCGATGCCGATGCGATCACCCAGCGCATTACCGGTACCGATGAAGGCACCCATTTCCAGCTCGTAGTCGAGACGCTTGCACGATGCCACGATCGGCTGCTCGGCACCCGGCGGCATCAGCTGACCAACCGGACGACGGAAGGTCTGGCCGGACACATCGATCGACGACGCACGGCCGTGATAGCCGATCGGAATCCACTTGTAGTTAGGCAACAAAGGATTATCCGGGCGGAACAGCTTGCCGACGTTGGTTGCGTGATGCACCGAGGTATAGAAATCGGTGTAATCGCCAATGCGGGCAGCGACTGCATACTCGGCATCGCTTTGCGCCACCAGTGCAGTCTTCAGCGTGCCTTCCAGCGGTGAGCCTTCGCGCAGCGCACGGGATACCGCCAGACGCACAGCAGACCACACAGACTGACCCATCCCCATGAAACGGTTGAGGGTCGATTCTGCGGCAGCGCTGATACCGGCAGCAGCATCGCCTTCGAATACGCCAGCAGCGGCCACGGCGGCAAGATCAAGAATCTCGTCACCGATGGCAATGCCGCCACGATAGGCTTCGCTACTGCCCTTGCGGCGGAACACCGCAAAGGGCAGATTCTGAATGGTGAAGTCCTGACCTGCACGCTGGGCGGAAGCCACCCAGCTACGCAGGCTGACATCATGGGTTTCGTTCAACAGGCTCATGCTTTATGAAACTCTTTTTCGTGAAGGAAGGCAGCGTGCTTGGGCGCGCGCTTGGTCTTCGACCACTCTTCCAGCATGTCCCATTTCACGGCGTCCAGCTTTTTGTAAGTCTCGGCTTCGTGCTCGTCCGGGCAGGCCAGCTCAATGCGATGGCCGCTTGGATCGAAGAAGTAAATGGAATGGAAGGCACCGTGATCGGTCACGCCCAGCACTTCCACGCCATTGGACTCCAGATGCGCCTTGAATTCAAGCAGCGTGGCACGATCCTTCACCTTGAAGGCGATATGCTGCACCCAGGCCGGGGTGTTTTCGTCTCGGCCTTGTTCCGGATAGGTGGGCAGCTCGAAAAATGCCAGCACATTGTTATTTCCGGCATCCAGGAAGATGTGCATGTAAGGATCCGGTGCCTTGGTTGACGGCACGTGGTCTTCGGCGATGGCCAGCACGAAATCCATCTTCAGCATCTTCTGATACCAGAGAACCGTTTCCTTGGCATCCTTGCAGCGGTAGGCTACGTGGTGGATCTGTTCGATTTTCATGCATCGGCCCCTTCGACGGCCAGCGCGCCACGGCGGATCTGGTCGCGTTCCAGCGATTCGAACAGCGCCTTGAAGTTACCTTCGCCAAAGCCATCATCGCCCTGACGTTGGATGAATTCGAAGAAGACCGGGCCCAGCAGGGTTTGCGAGAAGATTTGCAGCAACAGACGCGGCTTGCCACCTTCGGTGGTGCCATCCAGCAGAATGCCGCGCAGCTTCAGCTCATCAACCGGCTGGCCGTGACCCGGCAGACGGGTTTCCAGCGCGTCGTAGTAGAAATCGTTCGGTGCGGTCATCAGCGGGATGCCGGCCATTTGCAGCTGGTCGATGGTGCTGGCCAGATCAGGTGTCAGCAGCGCAATGTGCTGGATGCCTTCGCCGTTGAACTGCATCAGGAATTCTTCGATCTGACCGTTGCCCTTCGACGATTCTTCGTTCAGCGGAATACGGATCTTGCCATCCGGCGCAGTCATGGCGCGGGAAGTCAGACCGGTGTATTCGCCCTTGATGTCGAAGTAGCGGATTTCGCGGAAGTTGAACAGCTTCTCGTAGAAGCTACCCCAGAAGGCCATGCGACCACGGTATACATTGTGTGTCAGGTGATCGATCAGCTTGAGGCCGTAACCTGCCGGATGACGATCGACGCCTTCGATAAACTCGAAATCGATGTCATAGATAGACTTGCCATCTTCGTAACGGTCGATCAGGTAAATCGGTGCGCCGCCGATACCCTTGATGGCCGGCAGACGCAGTTCCATCGGGCCGGTCGGGATGTCGATCGGTTGTGCGCCATTTTCCAGCACCAGCTTGTATGCCTTGTGCGCATCACGCACGCGGAAGGCCATACCGCAGGCGCTCGGGCCATGCTCGGCAGCGAAGTAGGCTGCGTGGCTATTCGGTTCGCGGTTGACGATGAAGTTGATATCGCCTTGACGATACAGGACGACGTCCTTGGAGCGATGGTGGGCAACCAGTGTGAAACCCATCTTTTCGAACAGCGGCTCGAGTACATTGGGGGTCGGGGATGCAAACTCGACAAACTCGAAGCCCATCAGTCCTACCGGGTTCTCAAACAGATCAGCCATCTTCTACTCCTTAGTATTGTCTCACTCGGGTGTCTGGGTGCGGGGCAGCGTTCTGGTCTGCATGCCCCTGTCGTTGATGTGCACAATTTAATCTAACGCGACCTCGCAAAAAAAGCGCAAAATATCGCTCATCACCATCTAAAATTTAGATCATCATGCATCTCGAACTGGACGCACTGCGCGCACTCGACATGGTAATCCGCGAAGGCAGTGTCGCCCGCGCCGCCGAACGGCTACACAAAGCCCAGTCAGCTGTGAGTTATCAACTACGCCGGCTAGAGGAACAGCTCGGCGTTGCCTTGCTCGACCGTTCCGCTTACCGCATCCGACTGACGCCCGCAGGGGAAACATTGCTGGGAGAAGGTCGCAAGTTACTGGCTCAGGCCGGGCAAATTGAATCTCTGGCGCGACAGTTCTCCGAAGGCTGGGAAGCACGCCTGACGGTGGTCATCGACGGGATCATGCCGCTTAACACCACATTGAAGGCGCTGAAGGCACTGGCTGACAAGCACGTTCCGACACGCGTGCAGTTGAAGATCGAATTTCTGTGGGGCGTACAGCATCGATTTGAAGGCGAAGGCGCAGATTTGATGCTGGTGAAGGATTATGAACCACAGGCATTGTGGGAAGCTGAATCGCTTGAGCCCATCGAGTGCGTGCTGTGCGTCGCCCCCGACCATCCGCTGGCCCACATGGATCGCGTCACGCTGGATGATCTGCACGATCACGTAGAACTCTCTGTGCAGGATTCGAGCGGTCGTGGCGACGATCGGCACAGCTTTGGCGGTGAACGCATCTTTCACCTGTCAGGCTTCGTGGCCAAAAAGCAGGCACTCCTGATGGGGCTAGGCTTTGGCTGGATGCCGACTTATCTGATCGAGGATGAGCTGCAGAGCGGGGAATTGCGGGAATTGGCGTTTGAAGCCGGCTCGCGCTACTCGTTTACGCCCTTTCTGGTGCACCGCCGTGATAGGCCGCCCGGCCCCGCCTGTAAGCTATTGATGTCACTACTGCGCAGCGGGATAGAAGGCGTGCAGTTTGGCGGGTAAGGCGAGGTGCATGGTCTAACATGAGAGAGACCCATTCCATTTTGCGGGCACCACCATGCAAAACCTGACCATTCAGACTCGGCTTCGACTCCTCGCACTGGCCTCCATCATTATTCTGGTGTTGATTGGCCTCATGAACCATTTCAGCACCGGCGCTTTGATCGAGAGTAATGAGCATACCACTGAAGCCTTGGCGATCCTGCACAGTCAGGGTGACGCCGACATGATGCATGATGCAATACGCGGTGATGTGCTCAATATGGCGCGTCTCATGCACACCAATGGTACGGCAGAACAAATCGCCTCGGTTCGCAAAGATCTGGATGAACATATTGGCAACTTCCAAAGTAGTATTCAGGCCAATGATCAGCGCACCCTACCACCGCCATTGAGAAGTGCGCTCAATGCCCTCAAGCCTGATCTGACTGAATACGTTCAGGCCGCCAGACAGACTATCGCCAAGTTCGAGCAGCGTGCAGCCGATGAAAACGCCTTCTACGAGTCGTTCCAGAGCAAATTTGACGTGCTTGAAGCCAGCATGGACAAGTTTTCCGGCATGATTGAAGAACACGCAAATTCTGTGCAGGCCTCGCAGACACGGCAAAGTGCATCTATTCGTACATGGTCTGCGCTACTGATTATTGCGGCAGCAGTGGTGCTCGTGGCGATTCAGGGTCGAATCTCCAGCAGCATCATTCGCCCATTAGCCACATTTCGCACATTTTTAAATGAGCTCGGAGGGGATCTCACCAAGCGCGTCCCCATCAAAGGTAAAAGCGAACTCACCGAAGTGGCGCGCGCAGTCAATACACTGATTGAAGGCCAGCAGCGCACCGTTGCCCTCATTCGGGAAGCCACGCTCTCCGTGGATAACATTACCGCCGCACTACAACGTCAGGCGACTTCCACGACTCAACAAACCGAAGACGCCAATCGACGGACTCAGTCCCTGGCTGAAGAGGCCGGCATTCTGCTGAGCATCATCGAGTCAGTAAATAGCAAGGTCGGCGAATGCGCCAATCAGGCGAGCGAAGCTGCCGACAAGGCGAAGCAGGCACAGGCCAGCATGTCCAAGAGTCAGCAAACCAGCCATCAGCTGAGTCATGCCACGCAAGAGTCCGTCCAGATGATCGATCAACTGGGCGACGCCGCCACCCGCATCCAGCAGCTCACCTCAGTCATTCGCGAGATTGCCGATCAAACCAATTTGCTGGCCCTCAATGCAGCCATCGAAGCCGCCCGCGCAGGTGAGCAAGGGCGAGGCTTTGCGGTTGTAGCTGACGAAGTGCGCAAACTGGCCGAGCGCACCGCACATTCCACGGGCGACATTGCCCGCATGACAACCGAAATTACCGATGCTACGCGCGGGGTTGCCCATGCCATGCGAGAGGTCAGTGACGGCGTGACGCATGGCGCCGAAGAGCTGAATGGCACCATTGCCGGACAGGAAGCCATTTTGCACAGTACACATGAAATGCACACACTGGCCGCAGACATGGCTGCAGCCACACGGCAACAAACCGCCAGTGCGCAAGATACTGTGGCGGCCATGGGTTCGCTCAGTCACACGATTCAAGACACCACGCATGCCATGCGCGAGATTGATCAGGCAGCCAACCGGCTGCACGATCTGGTGCAGGATCTGGCTCGCAACGTCAATCACTTTACGATCTGATTGATACCGATGCATGCATGTCTCGAGCGGGCTGTCTCACAGGACCTGCTCACCGACAGCAAAAAGGGCGACCGATGTCGCCCTTGTCTTTGCCTGCTCAAATCTCGCCTTTATCAAAGCGAGAATTTTGATACGCCACTGCGCAAGGTTGTAGCCAGCGCAGCCAGACTGCGGGATGTATCCGCCAGACTATCCATATCCGTCCGTGTTTTTCCGACATGATTTGCCAGCTCATCAATATGCCGCATTAAGGTCGTACTGGTACGTTGCTGCTCATCTAGCCGATGACTGAGGCTTTCAACCTGACGCACCGTTTCGCCCGCTGCTATCTCTGCATCTCCAACCGAGCCAGCAGCCCCCGACATACCCGACACAACGCCGGATATCTCCTCAAGGCTGGACGCGACACTCGATTTGGCGCTACCGACCTCATTGCGCATTTCGCCAAGCGTCTTATCAATCTCGCGTGTCGAATTTGCGGTGCGTTCGGCCAACTTGCGCACTTCGTCTGCTACCACTGCAAATCCGCGCCCGCTTTCACCGGCACGAGCAGCTTCAATGGCCGCATTGAGCGCGAGCAAGTTAGTCTGATCAGCCACTTCCTTGATCACGCCAACCACGGCAGATACCTTTTGCGATGCTAATTCCAAGGCCTCCATCCGCGTACGGGTTTCATGCATCTGGCTGGCAAGCTGATCCACGCGCGATGCTGCATGCTCGATCGCCGTCCGGTTTTCAGCCGATAGCCCCCCCGCGCGCCGGCTTTCCTGCGCTGCCTGATTGGCCTCTTCGGCAATTTGTTCGATGCTGGCAAGGAATTGCTGCACTGCCGTACTCATTTCTTCAGCCAGATGCTGCTGATGCTGGGCACCATTGAGTGTCTCATCAGCCAGGCGCGCCAGATCGCTGGCGTTTTCACCCACGCTGCTAGATTCATGCTGTACACCGCCAATCATCTCGCGCAGGCCTGCCTTCATCTCCTGCAAGTGGTAGAACAGGCTGCCACGCGGGGCATGTATCGCTTGATGACGCAACTGCCCCGAAGCGACCTCCCGAACAGCTTGATTGGCATCTGCAGGTTCGCCCCCAAGCACTGCGATGATCTGCCGATAGCTAAAGATCAGCCCTCCGCCAAATCCAATCAGATTAATCATAATGACGACCCACACCAGCATGTGTGCATGCGATTTGGCTGAAGCTGCAGCGTCAATGGCCGCTTCGGTTCGCTTTTGCATCAACTGGTAGAACTCATCTACCGGACGCATGATTTTGGCTTTCTCCGCATGATAGGCTTCATCGTGCATCAAGCGCCGAGCCAGCTCCAGGTCTGGCGCGCCCTGCTTGGTAAATCCGCCCTGTCCGTCTTCGAACTTACCCTTCACCGCATTCATGGCAATGGTTTCGGTTTTTACCAGTCCATCGGAATTTCGCTTGGCTTCATCCAGTTTGGAGAACTCCGCATCGGTGAATCCGGCCTCCTTCATTAATGTGAGTAACGGTACCTGCTTTCCATCTGGCCGAGGTTTGGCCTCCCCTGCAGCCACAAAATCCCAGTAAATCCGCTCGTACGATTCAGGCATCGGTTTCTCGCCGTTGCGGATAGCCAGAATATCGAAATACTGGGTTTCATAACGGGCATCACCGGTCAGCACATAAGTACGCGCCAAACGGGTCAGATCGTCCGAACTCTGGCGCAGCATATCAGCCAACAAATAGGCCTGGTAGCGCTCTGCATGCGCCGCGTCCAGGCGATCTGCAGCCCACCCCAGCCTGAGGAGCACGATTGCCATCAGCATGATCAAACCGGCAGATCCTGCCGCTAACCAGAGAAATACGGATTTGACTCGCATCGCCGCACCAGAAAAGGGATTGACCGACTATTGCTATAGCAAACTCTACCGGCACGTGCTGATACATCATGATTGCCTGATATCGACCAGGCGAATCGATCAACTGTACTGGTCAACCACAGCCAGTGTTCGTGTCATAATAAGGTCATGGTTGCGCCTACTCGTCCCCTTGCCCTGTCTGTTGCCGAAGCCCACGACCCGAGCGGTTGGCTGGGCCGTTTGTCCGACTACTTTTCACCGGACGACATCCGGCGCGTGGCCGATGCACTTGAATGGGTGAAAGCGGCCTACGCAGGCAAGACACTGGATCACACCGACGAGCCTGCTTTTCCGCATGCGGTGGCATCAGCCGCCATCGTCGCCGATCTGCGTCTGAATGCCGATACCGTCATTGCTACCCTGCTCTTTTGCATTCCCGATTTTGCCGATGATGGCGTCGAGCAGATTCGCACTCGCTTTGGTGAATCCGTGGCGCACCTGGTCGAGGGTGTGAGCAGGGTTCGCAAGATTCAGGCGCTCACCCGTGTGACGCAGGCAGCGAACAATGCCGAAGGTCAGGTCGAAGTCCTGCGCAAGATGCTGCTGGCAATGGTCGAAGACATTCGCGTGGTGCTAATCAAGCTGGCGTGGCGCACCCAGACCATGCACTACCTGCCGCATTGCGACGAGCCTGTGCGCCGCATGATTGCGCATGAAACATTGGAAGTATTCGCGCCGCTGGCCAATCGTCTGGGTGTGTGGCAGATCAAGTGGGAACTGGAAGACCTTGGTTTCCGCAGCCTTGAGCCTGCCACCTACAAGCGCATCGCCAAATTGCTCGACGAGCGCCGTACAGATCGCGAATCCTTCATTACCGACGCCATCGAGAAGCTGCGTGCGTCGCTGGATGCTGCCGGTGTGAAGGCCGACCTCATGGGTCGCCCCAAGCATATCTACAGCATCTGGAAAAAGATGCAGAAGAAAAAGCTCGACTTCACCGAGCTGTATGACATCCGCGCTGTGCGGATTCTGGTGAATACCATGCCCGAGTGCTACACCGCGCTGGGCGTGGTGCACCACATCTGGCAGCCGGTGCCGGGCGAGTTTGATGACTATATCAGCCATCCCAAAGGCAACTTCTATCGATCGCTGCATACCGTGGTGGTCGGCCCGGAAGACAAGGCACTGGAAGTGCAGATCCGCACCTTCGAGATGCACGAGCATGCCGAGTATGGTGTGGCGGCGCACTGGCGCTACAAGGAAGGCGGCGAAGGCGATTCGCGCTACGAAGAAAAAATCGCATGGCTACGGCAATTACTGGACTGGCGCGAGGAAGTCTCGACTCAGGCCACCGTCGCCGAAGCCTTCAAATCCGAACTGTTTGATGATTCGATCTATGTGCTGACGCCGCAAGGTCGGGTCATTTCGCTGCCGCGCGGGTCGACCCCTGTTGATTTCGCCTACCATGTACACTCCGATCTGGGACATCGCTGCCGGGGGGCCAAGGTAAATGGCCATATCGTGCCGCTGTCCACGCCGCTGGAAAATGGTCAGCGCGTAGAAATCATGGCCGCCAAGGAAGGCGGGCCCAGTATCGACTGGCTGCATCAGGGCTATATCAAGAGCCATCGTGCGGCCACCAAGGTTCGCCACTGGATTCGTCAACAGAATCTCGATGTTGCCATTGAAACCGGCAAGACCATTTTCGAGCGCGAAGTCAGTCGCTCCGGCCTGCATCCCAATCAGGAAGACGTTGCCTCGCGACTAGGCTACAAACGAGTCGAAGACCTCTACGCCGCCATCGGCCAGAACGAAATCACCAGTCGCGACATCCAGCTTGCGCTGCAGCCACCCGAGCCGGAAGTGCCTCTGGTGCCGGATGAAATCATCCGCGACTCCAAAGCCGATCATCATGGCGAAGGGATTCTGATTGAGGGTGTGGACAAGCTGCTGACACTGCTGGCCAAATGCTGCAAGCCGGTGCCGCCTGATCCTGTGGTCGGGTTCGTGACCAAAGGGCGCGGGATCAGCATTCACCGCGACGATTGTCCGACCTTGATGCGGCTGTCGGCTGCCTCGCCCGAACGCCTGATTACCGCGCAATGGGGCAAGCAGCTTGGTCACATCTTTGCCGCCGATATCGAAGTCATGGCCAATGATCGTCCGAGTTTGCTGCGCGATATTTCCGATATTCTGGCGCGCAACAAAATCAATGTAACCGGCGTAAACACCGCCAGCCGCGACCAGACCGCCCGCATGCGCTTTACGCTGGAAATCCGCGACGCCAATGCTTTGCGCCACGTATGCGCACAGATTTCGGCTGTGCATGGCGTGACCTCTGTCGCTCGTCGGTAAGCCCTCCGGTAGTCCGGCGGAACGCCATTCAGCTGCTAATCTGAAAGCTGTCTGTCACCGCCGGAGCCGACGATGCTCTCACCCGACCGCATCGCCCTGTCCCACCGCATTTTGATGTTCGAGCGCCAGTTGTGCGGCCCCTATGTTGAACCGGAAACGATTGCACGACCACTGAAAGAGCTTCTCCGCCAGAGCGAGCAAGCCAACTGGCACGCGGAAATCGTCCGTATCCGGGGCTTGCTCGGACGTGCCTACAATAGCGCCACTCGCTATCAGGAAGCACTGACCTGGACCTTTCCTGCACTGGAGTTGCTGGCCAAGGGGCATGGCCTGGACTACGCCGCCTCGCTCCAATGCGAACACCTGATGGCCGAGTTTCTGGCCGGGTCCCGTGCGGCCGCCATGCAGCGCCTGAACGAAGTGCTCATTCTTGACTATCCCATCCAGCAGCAGGCCATCGAAGCGCAGTGTCATCTACATCTGGGCATGATTGAAGCGCAACAGCGCGCATTTGATGAGGCCATTGCCTACTACCGTGAAGCACTCAAGCGGTTTGAGATACTGCACGATGCCATTGGCTGCAGCCGCACGCTGATTGCCATGGGGGAAACATGGCAGGATCGCAAGGATCAGAGTGAAGCTGCGGAACGCTGTTTCAGGCAGGCTATCCAGCTATCCCGTGCCAGCTCGCACTGGCCCTTGCTGCTGCATGCACTCGGGAGATTGTCCGACCTGCAATTGCAGGCGCTGGATACTGATTCTGCGCTGGAAACACTAGCGGAAGCCGACCGCCTGTATCAGGGAAAGCAGATGCAACCGTGTTGGGCATCGCCCATCATCATCAACTGTCATGCGCGTATTGCCATCGAACGGCTCGATGCGACCGAGGCCATCAGCCTGATGGAGCTGGCCATCGAAGTGGCGCTGGAAGTGCACAATATGAAAGCGGCCGTGGCCGGCATGCAGGATCTGGCCGCTTTATATCGCGATATGAATGATGCGGCTGCCACATGGGACTGGCTCATGCGGGCGCACGAGCTGCATGTGCAGGACATCCAGAATTGCGCCGGGACAGCTTATCGTTCACTTCAGGCAGCACTGGATGTCAGCAGGAAGCTTGAGTCTGTGGCGACGGCCTAATCCGCAAACATAAACCGCATCGACAGATCGAGCGCGGTCACGTCCTTGGTCAGCTTGCCAATGGAAATGCGATCCACGCCGGTTTCGGCGATGGCACGCACCGTACTCAGATCCACGCCGCCGGAAGCCTCCAGCAAGGCGCGACCGGCAGTGATCGCCACCGCTTCGCGCATCTGATCAAGTGACATATTGTCGAGCAATACAGAGACAGCACCCGCCTCCAGCGCCTGCTTCAATTCTTCCAGCGATTCCACTTCGATCTGGATGGTGACATCCTGCGGTGCCAGCGCCTGCGCAGCTTTCAGGGTGGTTGCAATGCCACCGCCTGCGATCAGATGGTTTTCCTTGATAAGGATGCCATCGTACAAGCCGATACGCTGGTTGTCGCCGCCGCCTACGCGCACAGCGTACTTCTGTGCCAGACGGAAGCCCGGAATGGTTTTGCGGGTATCGAGAATCCGTGCATGGGTGCCGGTAATGGCATCGACATAACGTGCCGTTTCGGTGGCCGTTGCCGACAGCAACTGCAGGAAATTCAGTGCGCTGCGTTCTGCGGTCAACAGGGCATGAGCCGGACCGGACAATTCGCACAGCAGCTGATCTGCCGCCACTCGCGCCCCATCCTGCACCTGCCAGCTCACCACGATGGCCGGATCCACCTGTCGGCAGCACTCATTAAACCATGCAGTCCCGCACACCACCGCCGCTTCACGCGAGATCACGCGAGCCCTGCCCTGGCGTTCTGGCGCAATCAGACGCGCGGTCCAGTCGGCACGACCGATATCTTCGGCGAGTGCATCGGCGACATGACGGGCAATCAGATGATGAGGTGGCAAGGCGTGCATGGGTCTATTCCTCTGAGTGACAGCGCCGTATTTTACCGCTTACGCGGTTGTGCTGCCCAACATTCAGCTAGCCATCTTAAATCCATAGGTGTGGCTCCATGCTCTGCGCACGCCCACCTTCAGCAAGTCAGGCAAAGGCACATATCCCAACTCGTTCGCAGCGCCATCACCATGTTTAAACGACCAACTTAGGAATTCCAGCGTGCGCATGACGCTGTCTGATCGCTTGGCAGGCAATACAACAAATGTAGCCATCGCCATTGGCCAGCCATCGTATGTTCCGCTATTGGTCAGGATCATATAAAAATCCTGATTTCTGCCAAATACACTTTTCTCGGCTACAAACCGTGCTGCCGCGCGGATACTATCCGGACTCGGGCTCATGTAATAGCCAAAATGTCCCGGTAGCTGCGCCATGGACAAGGACGCTTGTTGAGCGCGCAAAAAATCAATATATGCAATTGCGCCTGCTTTCGACTTGAGTAGCCCGACAACCCCTTTCGGGCCATCCGCCGCCACCCCTGCAACACCCCGGAGCTGCTTCCCCGCACCCGGCCCTGCCCGCCACTCCGGGCTCAACGCATTGAGATAATATGAAAAGACAAAGGTCGACCCTGAAGACTCATTTCGTCTAACGGGTGTGATGGGCAGATCGGGCATGATAGCGGCCAACTCTGGATTAATAGACAGGATCGCAGGATCACGCCATCTTTGAATGTGCCCCAAGTAGATTTTTCCCAGCACATCTGCATTCAGCTTAAGTTTGCCACTCCCTATTCCGGGTAAATTCACGACGGGCACAATCCCGCCCATCGCAACCGGATATTGCCGCAGGCCTTTTTCCTCCAGCTCAGCGGGTGTCAGCGGTTCGTCTGAAGCACCAAAATCCACGCTGCCTGCCTCCATTCGCCGGACACCCTCTCCTGACCCGACAGCGCCAAATTCGATCGAATTGTTCGTTTCAGCCCGAAATCCGTCTGACCACTTTGCATACAATGGCCCCGCAAATGTCGATCCCGCTCCGCGCAATATACTTGCAGACTCTACACATAGACAAATCAGGCTTAATACACTCAATGCCAGTCGTTTCATGAGGCGCACTCTCATTTTTTTCATATTTAATACCCATGAAATATATTCTTGATATGAGCATTGCATCCTACAGGACTCGGCCTCAACAGGACGTTACGTTTATATGTAATCTCCCGATTGGCCACATGAGGAAAAGAAAAAGGGTGCATCCCATGCAGGAAGCACCCTCGAGGCCCGCGCTACTTAGCTTGCAAATCAGCGTAGCATCTTGTATCCGTATGTCTGGCTCCATGCCTTGCGAACGCCAACCTTCAGCAAATCCGGCAATGGCACATAACCCAGATCCTTTGCCGCCCCGTCGCCATTTTTGAACGACCAGTTCAGGAATTCCAGCGCATGCACCACATTCTCCGTACGCTTGGCAGGCAGCAGCACAAAGGTTGCGGTTGCCATCGGCCAGCCATCATAGGTGTCGCTATTGGTCAGAATCATGTAAAAATCCTGAGTGCGCCCATATACGCTTTTTTCGGCGGCAAATTTGGCTGCAGCACGTATCGACTCGTCCGATGCCTTCATGAAATCACCGAAACGATTGGGCAACTGCGCCACACTCAAGCCTGCCTGACGCGCACGTCCAAAATCGACATAGGCAATGGCGCCCGGCGTACGCTTGGTGGCTTCAACGACTCCCTTGCTGCCCTCGATTGCCGCACCTGGCAGGCTTGACAGCTGCTTGGCCGTTCCCGGCCCCGCTTTCCAGGCTTCGCTATTCGCAGTCAGATAATAAGTAAACACGAAGGTCGAACCTGATGATTCGCTACGGCGAATGGGCATAATGGGCAGATCAGGCATACGGTTTGCCAGATCACCATTGAGCGCCAGAATGGCAGGATCGCGCCAGCGCTTGATCTGTCCCAGATAAATCTTGGCCAAAATCGTCGCATTGAGCTTCAATTGTCCGTCACCAATCCCTTGCAGATTGACTGCGGGCACAATGGCACCCATGGCAATCGGAAACTGGCGCATGCCCTTGGCGTCCAGTTGTGTTTGCGACAATGGCTCGTCGGATGCACCAAACTCCACTGTATGCGCTTCGGCACGACGGATCCCCTCGCCCGAGCCCACGCCACTGTATTCAATCCCGACGCTACCACCATCCCCCTGAAAGCTGCTTCCCCAGCGATGATACAAGGGCTCGGCAAAGGTCGAACCTGCGCCACGCAAAACCGGCGCAGCATGTGCCGCACTCATCAGAAAACACAGCGCAATACGTAATCCTGCTCTCACCATTTGATTCACTTCAGACAATTTAGAAAAAACAAAGCCCCGCACGCCCGACCCACACCGGGAATGAGAGACTGAAAAAATAGGGGTAATTAGTCGAACAGTACGGCTGCCAGTACCCGGCGATCTTCGCCCACCAACACATTGAATGTGCGGCACATGGCCGAAATATCCATTGCATCCACACCGATTCCTGCTTCCAGCAATGGAGCGGTCAGGCGTGGATGGGGAAACTGCAGGCGGCTCCCCGTACCTAGCAATACCATCTCAGGCTGATACGCCAGCAGCGCTGCGAAATCATCTGCCTGCAAATCGGCAAAAGTAGCCGGGCGCCATGTTTCGATGCTCTGCGGCATCACAATCAGACTACCCGAGTGCTTCACAAGATTGATCGTCACAGAATCTGTGGCATATCCGGTAAACACATTCAGGGCGGAGACTTGATTGGCGTGGAGCTTCATTGAGACTAAGGTACTGATTAGAAAGGATTTGCATTTTATCAGGACTTGCTTGTGCTGTCTGCAACATTTTTGACATCTGCATATACCCGAGCAATCGTTCCACTCATATTGCAGTGCAGCGAAAGATGCATGACAATCAAACGCTCCCCCAACCGACTCATGAAGATTGTTCGCATGCGCCCCATCCTCAAATCCAGAAAGCTCGACCACGTTTGTTACGAAATTCGCGGACCGGCGCTGGCGCGAGCGAAGCAGATGGAGGATGAAGGTCAGCGCATCGTCAAACTCAATATCGGCAATCTGGCTGTATTCGGCTTTGATGCGCCGGAAGAGATCGTGCAGGACGTGATCCATAACCTGCCCAATGCAGCGGGCTATGTCGACTCCAAGGGCCTGTTCTCTGCACGCAAGGCGGTGATGCACGAAGCACAGCGCAAGGGCATCAATGGCGTGACGCTGGAAGACATCTTTATCGGGAATGGTGTATCCGAGCTGATTCTGATGACCATGAACGCGCTGCTGAACAATGGCGACGAAGTCCTGGTGCCTGCGCCGGACTATCCGCTGTGGACCGCCGCCGTATCACTCTCCGGCGGCACGCCGCGTCACTATATGTGCGACGAAAGCAATGGCTGGTTGCCGGATCTGGACGATATCCGCAGCAAGATCACCGAAAACACCCGCGCACTGGTGATCATCAATCCGAATAATCCTACTGGTGCGCTCTATCCGGACGACATGCTGAAAGCGCTGCTGGAGATTGCCCGCCAGCATCAGCTGATCGTGTTCGCCGATGAAATCTACGACAAGACGCTGTACGACGGCGTCACGCACACCTCCATCGCCTCGCTGGCTGATGATGTGTTCTGCGTGACCTTTGGCGGCTTGTCCAAAAACTACCGTGCTTGCGGCTATCGCGCTGGCTGGATGATTCTGTCCGGCGACAAGGCCCACGCCCGTGACTATATCGACGGCCTGAATATCGTGGCGTCGATGCGCCTGTGTGCCAACGTGCCTGCGCAGAATGCGATTCAGACCGCGCTAGGCGGCTATCAGAGCATTAATGAATTGATTGCGCCGAATGGCCGACTCACCCGCCAGCGCGATCTGGCCTGGGAACGCCTGAATGCGATTCCCGGCGTCAGCTGCGTGAAACCGCAAGGGGCGCTGTATACCTTCCCGCGCCTTGATCCCAAGGTCTACCCGATTGCCGACGACCAGCAGTTTATTCTGGAGATGCTGGAAGCGGAAAAGGTACTGGTGGTGCAAGGCACAGGCTTTAACTGGCCCACGCCAGATCATTTGCGCGTCGTATTCCTGCCGCATTTGGAAGAACTGAACGACGCACTTGACCGCATGGAACGTTTCCTGAACAGTTACAGAAAGCGCCATAGCGTTTAATTGCAAACTGACTTTTACGCCCTGATGGGTGAAAGCGCAGTTCCGGCATAAGCACATACCTACATCCATCGTGCGTGAGCGGGTACACTACCCTTTTCCCCTCGCGCACCTTCGCCATCGACGCGATCCGGTCCGGGCGAACAGAATGAACCGAACATTGCCACCCGATGGGACGGCCATTCTGCACGTATTCAAAAATTTGAGAGGCAGACATACATGAAATCCGCTGTCCAGATCGGACTCCTGGGCTTTGGAACCGTTGGTTCCGGCGTCGCCAAAGTGCTGGCACGCAATGCTGAAGAAATCTCCCGCCGCGCCGGCCGCGATATTGAAGTCAAACGCGCCGCTGTACGCAATGTCGAGCGTGCCCGCTCTGTTGCGCCCGAAGGTTTGCATATCGACTCCGACACGCTGGCCGTGGTGGATGATCCGGCCATTGACGTGGTGGTTGAACTGATTGGTGGCACCACCGATGCCCGAACACTGGTGCTGCGCGCCATTGAAAACGGCAAGCATGTGGTCACCGCCAATAAGGCACTGCTGGCAGTACACGGTAACGAGATTTTTGCCCGCGCCCAGGAAAAGGGTGTGATGGTGGCGTTTGAAGCCGCCGTGGCCGGTGGGATTCCGATTATCAAGGCAGTGCGCGAAGGCCTGACCGCCAATCGCATCGAGTGGATTGCCGGCATCATCAATGGCACATCGAACTTTATCCTTACCGAGATGCGTGAAAAGGGTAAGGCTTTCGATGAAGTGCTGAAGGAAGCGCAGGCGCTGGGCTATGCCGAAGCAGACCCGACCTTCGACATCGAAGGCCATGACGCCGCCCACAAGCTGACCATTTTGGCCGCGATTGCCTTCGGGATTCCGATGCAGTTCGACAAGGCCTATCTGGAAGGTATTTCCCGCCTGACCCGCGAGGACATCGCCTACGCCGAGCAGCTGGGCTACCGCATCAAGCTGCTGGGTATCACCAAGCGTCGTCCGGAAGGTATCGAGCTGCGCGTACACCCGACACTGGTGCCGGCCAAGAAGATCATCGCCAATGTAGAAGGCGTAATGAATGCCGTGCTGGTGAACGGCGATGCTGTCGGCCAGACACTGTACTCCGGTCGAGGCGCGGGTTCCGAGCCGACTGCCTCGTCCGTGGTGGCCGACCTGATCGATATCGCCCGCATGATGACCGCCGCACCGGAAGAGCGCGTGCCTTACCTCGCCTTCCAGGCTGATCGTCTGGTGAATACCCCGATCCTGCCGATCGAAGAAGTGGAAACCAGCTACTACCTGCGTCTGCGTGCGCATGATCGTCCGGGCGTGATGGCCGACATCACCCGCATTCTGGCCGATCTGAGCATCTCCATCGACGCGATGATGCAGAAGGAACCGGCACCCGGCGAACAGACCGTCGACATCATCATGCTCACGCACGAAGCCTGCGAGCGCAATGTCGATACCGCCATCCAGCTGATCGAAACACTGTCCACGATTTCGGGCTCGGTGACGAAGCTGCGACTGGAAAATCTCGATTAAGGCAGAGCCATGAAATACATCAGCACCCGTGGCGGCATGGCCCCACTCGACTTTAGCGACATCCTGCTGGGTGGTCTCGCACCGGACGGCGGTCTGGTGATGGCCGATCATTATCCGAAGATTGACGCGGCAACACTGGCCGCGTGGCAATCACTGAGCTATCCGGAACTGGCCTTCAACATCATTTCGCTGTTCGCCACCGATATTCCGGCAGCCGACCTGAAGCGCCTGATTGATACAGCCTACACCGCCGAGCGCTTTGGCGATGCCGCGATCACGCCAGTGACCGAGCTGGAGCCCGGCTTTTTCCTGCAGCATTTGTCCAATGGCCCGACACTGGCCTTCAAGGACATGGCGATGCAGCTGCTGGGCGAACTGTTCGAGTACGTACTCGAACAGCGCAACGAATCGATCAACATCGTAGGTGCGACATCCGGCGACACTGGCTCGGCGGCTGAGTACGCCATGCGCGGCAAGCATCGCGTGAATGTGTTCATGATGAGCCCGCACGGCCGCATGAGCCCCTTCCAGCGTGCACAGATGTTCAGCCTCAATGAGCCGAATATCCACAATTTCGCGATTGAAGGCACGTTTGACGATTGCCAGGACATCGTCAAGGCTATCAATAACGATGCCGACTTCAAAGCACGCCACAAGATCGGCGCCGTCAACTCCATTAACTGGGGTCGCGTGGTGGCGCAGATCGTTTACTACTTCCGGGGTTATCTGTCGGTTGCCAAAACGATTGGCGAGGAAGTGGACTTTGTGGTGCCGTCGGGCAACTTTGGCAATATCTGCGCAGGCCATATCGCCCGCCAGATGGGTCTGCCGATTGGTCGTCTGGTGGTCGCTACCAATGAAAACGACGTACTGGACGAATTCTTCCGCACCGGCGTCTATCGTGTGCGCAAGAGCAGCCAGACGCATGTGACTTCCAGCCCGTCGATGGATATTTCCAAGGCCTCGAATCTGGAGCGCTTTGTGTTCGATCTGGTCGGGCGCGACGCGGACAAGCTGGCGGCCCTATGGAAACAGGTGGATCAGGACGGCGGATTTGATCTCTCGGGTACCTCGCTATTCACGCAGATGCGCGACGAGTATGGCTTCCGCTCAGGCCACAGCAGCCATGCCGATCGACTGAACACCATTCGTGCCGCCAAATCAAGCTGGAACGTGGTGCTCGATCCGCATACCGCAGATGGTATCAAGGTCGCACTGGAGCAACGTCGTGAAGGCGTACCGGTGGTGACGCTGGAAACCGCCCTGCCCGCCAAGTTTGAATCGACAATTATTGAAGCATTAGGCGAAGCGCCTGCTCGTCCGGCAGCGCTGGCACAGCTAGAAAGCCTGCCGCAGCATGCAGACGTTCTGGGAAATGATGCGAACTTGGTAAAAGCGCGCGTAGCAGCTTTGCTGCAAGCGGTCTGATCGATGTAGATGCAATAAGTCGGGCTGAGTGCGCTCAGTCCGGCTGCAACACCTCTCCCGGCTCAACAGGATCATTGACTTCAACACGATCCCGGCCGCCGTCTTTGGCCTGATACAGCGCATCATCTGCCCGGCGCAATACCATATCTACCTGTCTGTCCTCATTCGAAACAGGTGTAACACCCATACTGAAACTGATTTTCACCTTATCGGCGGGTGCAGGCAGGCGAATGGCGCTAACGTGCTCTCTCATGCGGGTAAAGAGCGCACGACATTGCAGCGGATCGGTTTTGGCCAGCACCAGTAGCCATTCCTCACCGCCAATCCGGCCGATGGCATCACTGGCGCGCAGGCACCCTGAAACCGTTTCATAGAAACGGACGAGCGCCAGATCGCCCATTTCATGCCCGAAGGTATCGTTGATGGCCTTGAAGTGATCGAGATCCAGAATGGCAAGGCACAGAGGCTCCCCGCTCTGCTGTGACTCCAGCAACTGCTTGCGGGCGCGCGCCATGATAGACCGTCGATTCGGCGCCCCTGTCAGCTCATCCCGCAAAGCCAGATCGGCATAATTACGGCGAGCCCTCACCTGCAATACCAGAATGACCATCAGAGAACCGATCACCGCAGCTGACAGCAACAGGCCGAGGATCATAATGGTGCGCTTACTATGTTCCTGCTCCTTGAATGCCTGGCGCAGTGCGTCCTGCTGCTGGCGGACCCGCACGTTGGCCTCACGCAATTGCACCCCAATTTTGTCCGATTGCGCCACCTGCTTGTCGACCGTTTCCATGAAGGTAATCAGTGACCTGTAAGCATCCTCCCAGCGTCCCATTGACTCGTATAACTTGGACGCCTGCTGATTAATCTGAGCGGCCTGCGAAGGCTGGGGATTTTTTAAACCGACTTCACGTACAGTCTCCAGCAGGCGTGCTGCTTCGTCATTTCGCTTCAAATTAACCAGTGCTCGCGCTTGCAATAACATCGAGCTATGCGCATTAAATTCATGATCGCCGGTTTGCTGGAACAGCTGTGCAGAGGCCTGAGCAAGCTGCTCAGCTTCCGCAAATTGTTTAAGCTCAAGTTGACTAGCCGCCCATAATTGCGTGGTATAGGCTGAGGCTAGCAGGTCGTTCAATGCTTTAAATCCATGAAGTGCTTTATCAAATAGCGGGGAGGCCTCCTGAAACTTCCCTCGACTCATCATGTTTTTTGCAAGCTGCATGGTTGCCAGCGCCATGCCGAAATGATCTTTTTCTGGATCAAGCGTGCTTTGCACCTGCTTCCAGAGTACCTGATGTGCATCGAAATTGTTTTGCTGAAGCCGATAATAAGCAAGCAAGCGCAGGGCATCGACCCGCCCCTTCTTGCCATGGATTTGCGGCAATAATCGCTCTAAATCCTCAATATCTTCAATTGACTGCTCGGGTTGCGCACCTTCTGACATATGCCAGACAGCCAGCTCCCCTCTGCTGATGGCAATAAGCGTTGGATCCCCTGATGTCACCGCGAGGCTATGCGCCTGGCGTAATAGTGCTTCCACTCGGTCAAGCTTGCCCGCTTCTTCAAGTTGTTGACCTTCGACCATATACATGACCGCGCCAAGTGCAGGCACCTGCGTTTTGGCATACAACGCCTCTGCAACTGGCAGTCTGGATTTGAGTTTGGACTTCAACTCGTAATTTTGTTCCGCCAGCAGCAAGTGGCGCATGGCACGTACCGTGTTGGCAGTGTCTCCCGCACGCTCGAACTCAACGAGCAAGGCTTCCACCTGACGATGATTCGCGGATCGATCCTGAAGCTCCCCAGCTTCAATTGCCAGCCAATCGGGCGTGGCGGCATTGGTGACCCCTGTCAGCAGCACAACACAACTCAGGCTCACACTCAACAACAGTTTGTGCACGGCCAACGCTCCGAACCAGACGGAAAGATGCCTGTACTATAGTCCCGTTCAGTGTGAGGTGACTAGAAAATCCCCGCTGGACGAGCCATCCGTTGCACTATTGGACAAACGGATTGTGAAAAATGAGCATGTTCATTCGACCTCCAGCTTCGCACTTTCAACACGTGCAGACTCAATTATCCAATTCATTTCTATTGAAAGAACACTCAGCACCAAGTCACACCCTAACTCATATGCATCAATATAAAACTAATTCAGAGCGAGAATATTTGAGAGTCAAATGGCTCCTTGCCGCAATTTTCACGCCAAATCTAAAGCTCGACGGATATAGAAGCTTGCGCCTATTTATGCATTGGTAACACCTTCGAAAATCAACATGCAAAAAAAAGCACACAACCGCCTCGTCGGGATGGTTGTGTGCCTCAGGCTGCCTGAATCGTCAGTTGACTAGACTGTTCCCAGCTTCTGGGCTGTCAAGCCAATACAATGCGCAGCCTTTTCCACCAGCTCGTCAATTTCGTTGCGCTTGATCACCAGCGGCGGGCTCAGCAGCATGCGGTCTGCAGTGGCACGCATGATGAGGTTGTGCTTGAAACAGAAATCGCGACAGATATTGCCCGTTCCCCATGGATCATCGAATCGTGCACGGGTACTTTTGTCGCTGGTGAGCTGAATGCCCGCCACCAGACCTGCACCTTGAATCTCGCCCACAATCGCCATGCTTCCCAGCGCTTCGCGTAGCGATTTCTGGAAGTACACACCAGTGTCGGTTTTCACCTGTTCGATAATGCCATCGCGCAGCATGCGGATATTGGCAATGGCCACCGCTGCGGCAACCGGATGACCGGAGTAAGTGAGGCCGTGATTAAAATCACCACCCGCGATCAGCACATCGGCCACGCGCTTGTGCAGACCCACAGCGCCCATCGGCACATAGCCCGAAGTCAGACCCTTGGCCATGGTCAGCAGATCTGGCTCGAAACCGAAGTGCTGGTGCGCAAACCACTCGCCCGTGCGGCCAAAGCCGCCGATCACTTCGTCGGCGCACAGCAGGATGTCGTACTTGCGGCAGATGCGCTGGATTTCCGGCCAGTAGTTTTCCGGCGGGAAAATCACACCGCCCGCGCCCTGGAACGGCTCGCCAATAAAGGCGGCAACATTTTCAGCGCCCAGTTCCAGAATCTTGGCTTCCAGCTCCTGCGCGCGCGCCAGACCGAATTGTTCCGGCGTCAGATCGCCCCCTTCGGCATACCAGTAAGGCTGATTGATATGCACGATATGTTCGACGCGCGACGGCATCTGCTCGTGCATATAGCCCATGCCGCCCAGCGACGCACCGGCAATGGTCGAACCGTGGTAGCCGTTCTTGCGGGAGATCACGAACTTCTTGGCGGGCTGGCCCTTGGCCTCCCAGAACTTGGCGACGATACGCAGCACGGTATCGTTACCTTCGGAGCCGGAGTTGCAGTAGAAGAAATGCTCAAACCCGGCCGGCGTCACTTCTGACAGCAGCTGCGACAGCTCGATAATCGGCGGATGCGTGGTCTTGAAGAAGGTGTTGTAGTACGGCAGCTCCAGCATCTGGCGATGTGCGACTTCTGCCAGCGTTTTGTTGGCGTAACCCACATTCACACACCACAGACCAGCCATGCCATCGATGATCTTGTTGCCTTCTGAGTCATGCAGATGCACGCCTTCGGCATGGGTAATCACACGTGCGCCAATCTCTGCCAGCTGCTTCTGGTCAGAAAACGGGTGCAGGTGGTGGGCAGCGTCCAGCGCTTGCCATTCGCGGGTGGTTCGCGCGGTTTGCGTCACGCCAGCTTCGGCCACGACGGCCGGGCGCTTATCAAAAATGGACGACATGTCTTTCTCCCAAGTGTTCGGTACTGCAATGCGTTGTGTTGATGTTCGATGTTTTTATCGTAACTGGTAGGCGCGGCAGGCCTCACCAAAGGCTCGGAATAGCGCGGTCGACAGCGGATTGCTGCCGTGTTGCCATTCGGGGTGCCATTGCGTGGCCAGCGTGAATCCGGCGGCATCACGCACGCTAAAGGCTTCTACCAGACCATCCGGTGCGGTCGCTTCAATCTTCAAGCCGTCGCCCAGACGATTCACGCCCTGATTGTGTACGGTATTGACCATGGCGCTTGCCTGCCCGGTCAGCCTCCGGATCAGGCCATCTTCCGGAAAATTCACGGCGTGCGCGGGACCGTACTGCACCTCCAGCGGCTGATCTGCCGGCTCGCGATGATCCAGCATGCCCGGCAGTTCATGCACCTTCATGTGCAGGCTGCCACCGTAGACGACATTCATTTCCTGAAAGCCGCGGCAGATGCCAAAGAGCGGAATCCCGCGCTTCACGGCCTCGCGAATCAGCGGCATGGTAGTGGCATCGCGATGCTGATCGAGATACTGGCCTTCCGGCAGCGCTGGACCTTGATACAAGGCGGGGTCGACCATGGACGGGCTACCGGTCAGTAGAAAGCCGTCCACGCTCTCCAGCGTATCCTCCATATCCTGCCGATCGCCAAAGGCAGGCAGCAGAATCGCGTGACAACCTGCTCCGGCTACCACGGCATCAATGTATTTTTCCCCAACCAGATGGTAGGGATGCAATCCAATCTGCTTGCGGTCGGCGACAAGCGCCACCACGGGTTTGCGTTTCATGCTTCACCTGAACACATGCGCACAAAGGCGCGGTCTGTTTGATCCTGAGGGCCACCCTCATTGCCTTATATGGCGGATTGATTTATGGCGGATGGCCCACTCCATTTACATGGATTGTATATGTGCTGCTGTGTGTGTCTTACAGGACGGCTTCTGCGGGTGTGTAGGTGTAGCCAAGGTCACGGGCGACTGCTTCATAGGTCACCTTGCCTTCGCACACATTCAGACCATTGCGCAGATGCACGTCGTCCTTCAGTGCCTGCTTCCAGCCCTTATTGGCAATCGCCAGCGCATGGACCAGCGTGGCATTGGTCAGGGCAATGGTGGAAGTACGTGCCACGCCGCCCGGCATATTGGCCACGCAGTAGTGGGTAATGCCATCCACTACATAGGTCGGTTCCTGATGGGTCGTTGCCTTGGAGGTTTCGAAGCAGCCACCCTGATCAATCGCCACGTCCACCAGCACCGAGCCCGGCTTCATCAGCTTGAGCATGTCACGGGTCACCAGCTTGGGCGCTGCAGCCCCCGGAATCAGTACGGCACCGATCACTGCATCCGCCTGACGCAGTTCGGTTTCGATGGCATCGCGGGTGGAGTACAGCGTCTTGATGCGGCCACCAAAGGTTTCGTCAATTTCTTTCAGGCGCGGCAGCGAGCGATCAAGAATCGTCACATCCGCCCCCAGACCGGCGGCCATGCGCGCAGCATGTGTACCCACTACTCCGCCACCAATCACGGTCACCTTGCCCGGAGCAACACCCGGCACGCCACCCAGCAATACGCCTGAGCCGCCCTGTGACTTTTCCAGTGCGCGCGCAGCGGCCTGAATGGACATCCGGCCAGCCACTTCCGACATCGGCGCCAGCAAAGGCAGGCCGCCACGCGGATCGGTCACGGTTTCGTAGGCAATCGCCACCGAGCCGGATTTCACCAGCGCAGCGGTTTGCTCTGGATCGGGTGCGAGGTGCAGATAGGTGTAGAGAATCTGACCGGGACGCAGCATCGCGCATTCAACCGGCTGCGGCTCTTTCACCTTGATGATCATGTCGGCAGCCGCAAAAATTTCTGCGGCAGTCGCGGCGATACGGGCGCCAGCAGCGACATATTGATCATCCGGAAAGCCGATGGCGGTACCTGCATTGGCTTGCACCACCACATCGTGGCCATGCGACTTCAGTTCTTTGACACCTGCGGGGGTCAGACCCACGCGGTATTCGTGATTTTTGATTTCCTTGGGTACACCGATCAGCATGTTCTTGTCTCCAGAAGTAAAGGCGCAGTTGTGCCACGCCAAAAACCATCCTCGGGTTTACCGGTGGATAGCCCCGAGAGGGTGAGCGCAAACTTCGCAGTTGTGCTTGAGCGTTGTCAAACATTTCAAACACATTTGATGTGTCACTGCGATTAAGCGCACAATTCCTCATTTGGAGCCGGTGTTTTCTTGTACATTTTTCCGGTAATCCGCCAAAGATTCTAGTCGCCACCCGTCCGACTACGCAACCTATGTGTTCAGAATTTTATACACTCCGACCGAAAGACTTGACAGACGGTGTGATTTCGCCGCCAATTCCCCTTTCAGAAGCATGTTTTCAGGAACCCCATCATGACGCTTGAAGTGAGCACCCGGCTCAAGCTCATCCGCGAAAAAGCCGGTTTGTCCCAGCGTGAACTGGCTAAACGCGCCGGTGTCACCAACAGTACCATCTCACTGATCGAGCAGAATCGCGTCAGCCCCTCAGTCTCTTCATTAAAGAAGGTACTGGACGGAATTCCCATGACACTGGCCGACTTTTTCACCTTCGATGCTGAAAATGCGCACGCACCGTCGCCATTCTTCACGGCGGAGGACATGCCAGACATCGGTGGCGAGGGCATTGCCTTCATGCTGCTTGGACATGGATTAAACGGGCGGCACATCACCATGTTGCGTGAGGTGTACGAGCCCCATGCGGATACCGGCGCAGACATGCTGAAGCATGACGGTCAGGAATGCGGCATCGTGGTCAGAGGCGAGATCGAACTGACGGTCGGGGCACAGAAGCGCGTCCTGAAACCCGGAGATGGCTACTATTTTGACTCGACCAGTCCGCATCGCTTCAAAAATATGGGCGATGACGAGGCTGAAATTATTAGCGCCAACTCTTTATCGAGCTTTTAATTTATCGATTACCTGAGAAAAATATCGACTTCAAAAATGATCAATGTGAAATGCATATGACAAGCATCTGACTGTTGCAGCGAGCGCCACAGTCAGGAAACCTGTCAAAAATTCACTTGCGCCCAGCATCGCTTCCACGTAAAAAGCGCTTGCGGATTGTCTGAGGCTTTGCCGACGACCCGCGCATCCCATGTGCATGTTGCATGCGGGAGCATTAATTAATTTTTTATTCAGGAATAGCAAAAAATGGCAACTGGTACCGTCAAGTGGTTCAACGACGCCAAGGGCTTTGGTTTCATCACTCCCGATGAAGGTGGCGAAGACCTGTTCGCACACTTCTCCCAAATCCAGTCTAACGGCTTCAAGAGCCTCCAGGAGCGCCAAAAGGTCAGCTTCGACGTGACACAAGGCCCGAAGGGCAAGCAGGCTTCCAACATCAAGCCGCTGTAATGTGCTGACGTCGCACTGACTTCGCAGAACCCGGCCATTTGGTCGGGTTTTTTATTGCCTGCACCATCCATCCCTTTTACAACATCAGCATCTGCTTCTGCACTATAACTAGTGCGTATGAGCGATCACGAAGCCTTTTATGCCCAGCTGAGCGACCGCATTTTGCGCTTGTGGAATACAGCCCACGAGCACGAAGCCGAGCAGTCGCTTGCGCGCGCCTGGCAAACCGCCAATGGCGAAGGGCGAGAACAACGACAGCGCTTGTTCAAGGCGTTGATGGATAAGCGCGTCCATCGTAGCAGCACGGAAGTGATTGCCTGGCTGGACATGGTGCTCAAGCAGTTTGGCTTGCCTGAAGAGCTGCTACCCGAGACCTACCAAAACGCACTATCGTATTTTGTATCGCTGCATCTCGATCATTTCACTGCATTCGAGGCTCGCGGCACGATTGCGCGAATCAAACAGAAAATTAATTTCAGCGCCTATTCACCCGAATGGGGGGCACTCGACTGGCGACGTCTGGATGATGAAACCATCCGCGCGGGCATGGCCGTGCTGAATGTCTTCAACGAAGATGGTCTGAAGCAGATCATTGAGCATCTGGACGCCATCGATAGCGAACGCACTCGAACAGATCTGGAAAACGGACTGGCGACACCGGCAAACTGGGATCGCATCGATCCCGCACAGTTGCCGCAGGACAAAACCATAGAGGGCATTACGGAAGCAGCACTGAATCGCATGATTGCAGCTTCGGCTACGCTCAATACCTCACCCGCCAATATGGCTCCCCAAGCCGCCGAGTCACCGGAACGCTTCTCACTCTTTACACGATTGGCCGCCCTGACCTGGATGATGGACCTGGATGCATTCAAAAAAGCGCGGGACACCCTTGACCCGCAAATCTTCTGGCCTGCCATGGCCGCTGCATTGCGTCTGAGGCGTGATAGCCCCATCCTCAATGAAATCATGCTGGAAATCGGTAGATCGGGTGCCGGGCCGCTGATGCTCAAAAATTGCGATCCGCGCACCGCTTACAACTACAGCAAAGAAGTGCGGATTGTTGCCCCGCCCGGTGACAGGCCTGCGCCATCCAGTACCGCCCCCAGCAAAGACAAGTCCCCCCATCTCCCTAGCAAACCACTGGCGGGTGAAATCAAACGCCGCTAGCGGGAGAGGCCCCGGGGTTAGTCTTCGTGCTGCCGCAATGCATCCTCGACATCCGCCAGCAGAATATTCAGCGCATCGCTGGACAGGTGAATTTCCCGCAATGAAATCGCCAGCGATCCCATCATAAACGCCAGGCTGACGCCAAATGCCCCATGTGCCAGGTATTGCCAGCCCATAAAGACAAAAAACATGCTGACCACGCACATGAACATGCTACCCGCGCCAGCTGCCTGCATGGCTCGAATGAGCAGGACTCGCCTACGCAAATTAGCAATCTGCCTCGCGATTTTGGGATCCTGAGTAGCGAGATAGTCGTCATGAAGCGTGCGGATGATTGACGACAAGGCCAAAAACCGATTGGTGAACGCCAGCAAAAGCAGCGAAATGGCCGGAAATAGCAACGCCGGCACGCCTATATTCATTTCCAATATTGCATCCTTTTTTCACTGGCGGCGATGGACATCGTGGCAGGTGCAAGGGGCTGTCATACCAGCAAACCCGTCTTCCATAAGGATACATTAATCGACGAGCGGTTACGGCATATCAGCGAGTCCGTTCCTATAGTGAACGGGTGACAGCTGTGCACTGAAACAGTCGTGCAATTTTTCAGGCGCGCATCCAGTCAGTCGATAACCGTAACAAAGAGGAACGCTCCATGCTGAAACTGCGACTTGCCGTGCTTGCCGCCCTCAGCCTTACCGGGCTTGGCCAGGTCTGGGCTGACGAGGCAGCCGGAGAACCATCCAAACTCAGTATTTCCGGCTTTGGCACTTTTGCTTTCACCAAAACCAATGCCGAAGATACGTCTTTCATGCGCATGAACAATCAGGCCAATCGCGCGGACTCTTCATGGGACATTCGCAACGACTCCTTACTAGGGGTTCAGGCCAACTACACGTTTAATCCGCAATGGAAAGCCGTTGTTCAATTGCTTTCCCATGAAAATTCGCACAATAACTTCCAGCCCGCACTGGACTGGGCCTACCTGGCCTGGCAACCCATGCCCGCACTGACTGTCCGCGCAGGCCGCTTTATTGTGCCAGCCTTCATGGTATCTGACTTCCGCAATGTAGACTTTGCCAATCCATGGGTACGTCCACCGACCAATGTCTACAATATGGCCACCATCAATAATATTGACGGCATCGATGCAGTCTATCGCGGTTCATTCGGCCCAACGACCTTTGCGGTGCAGCCATACTACGGCCGCTATGACTTGGCGTTTCCGGGGGGCACTCTAATTCGCTTCAACCGCATGGCCGGTGTGAACATGACCTTCGAATATGAGTCCCTGTCCGTTCGCTTAGGATACATGAACGGCGTGCACACGATTATCAATCCGAATGGCACCATCATGACGGATTTCCGTGATCTAATAAATACGCCTGTCGCTCCGGACGGCGCAACCTTCAATCAGGTTTATCCAGGATATGCCGATATAGCGAATCAACTTGATCGTGATCACAAGCCGTTTGACCTAACCGGACTAGGCTTCATCTATGACAACGGAGACTTGCTGGCGGAGGGTGAATATATCTGGCGCCGCACTTCCTCACAGTTGGCAAATGCAACTGGTTGGTATTTGACAGGCGGATGGCATATTGGATCATGGATGCCCTATGTCACCCTATCCGCAACCAAGAGTTCTGAGCTAGATTTCAACCTAAACCCGCTCTCACAATACAGTGCACTTGGCCCGCTCAATGCGAATAACTTGGTCGGACCTGGTTCAAAGCAGAAGGCCATCGCCGTAGGTGTTAGGTACGACTTGACCAAGTCAGTTTCGCTCAAGGCGCAATACGATCGTTTCACGCCTCAGGATGATGCAAATGGCCCAACAAGTGGGCAGGCGCTGCGGACAAAAGGTCTTGCACAGCCGCTGTCTTATTACGGCCGCAGCATTGGCGTGACGACACTTGCCGTAAACTTTGTATTCTGAGAGGGAGAGGCCGATGAAACAATATGTTGCAATGATGGCTGCTGCAGCACTCTCCGCATCTGCATTGGCAGGTGACTGGGTACTGGTGACCGGGGCAAAAAGTCCGCTAGGCAAGCTGTCCGAGGATCAGGCCAGCAACGTGTATCTGGGCAAGATTCCGGAACTGCCGGGCGTGGGTGCGGTGACTTTGTATGATCTGAGCGACGGCAACAATCTTCGCGACGATTTCTACAAAGGGCTGACCAACAAGAGTGCTGCGCAGATGAAGGCGTACTGGTCGAAAATGGTGTTCACCGGCAAGGGCACGCCCCCCAAGGAATTACCTGCTTCATCAGACGTGAAGAAAGCCGTTTCCGGCAGTCCTAATGCACTGGGCTATATCGAAAAGTCCGCCGTGGATAGTTCAGTCAAGGTTGTGTATCCCTGATCTGGCCTGAACGCTACCAACCGATGCCCGCCCACCGGCGGGCATTTTTGCGTCTGCGGATTTAATCAATGTCAGCCGACCTTGCCGTATAATGTCCGCCTCATTTCCATTTGCCTTTGGCACGCCTCATGACCACCGAGATGCATTTGCCCGATCCGCGCGTGTTTTCAGCTGAAACCACGGCCATTCATCAACTTGCCATCGATCTGCTGACCGACAACGCCCCCGGCGCCATGGTGCGCCACGAAGCTGCGCTGGATGCCGCGCTGAGCGACTCGCTCAAGGCGGGCGCGCAGACGGTTGGCGAGGTACTGGCCGCTGCGCCTTCGCTGGCGGTGTCGCGCTGCCTGCAGGAGCGCATTGCACGTGTATGCAGCACTACTGCTGGTGCGCATGCGGTGATCTTTGCCATTCCGCTGGTGATGGTGGTGGGCGTACGTCAGGGCCATGTCATTCCGGGCCAGCTACCCGATATCGATGCCATCAAGCACAGTCTGACCGAACAGGGCATCTTCGCGAAAGATGCGGATATCTGGTTGTCCGCCAAGCTGGTGGATCAGGCGCAGCTGGAAAGCATCACTCCTGCGCAGCTGCTGAACTGGCGCGATGCCCTGCAATACGCGTCCGGCGGTCTACCGCACGATTTTGCCGGTGCGCCAGTGAAGTTTGATGTGGATGGCGTGGCGCTGCGCTATCTGGTGGGCGTGGCCTTGCAGCCTGCCGAGCAGACACCCGTGGTGCAGCTCAATGCGCCAATGGGCGCCTGGGCGATGGCCATCAGCAAGCTGATTGGCGAACAACTGGCCCATCCGGCGCTGACCTTGTTCCCGCTGCCACGCGCACCGCAAGCGTGGATCAGCGCGCTGTTTGATGGCATCGATGCTCAGAAGCGCATCCGCTTTGAAGTATTTGCCAGCAGCATTCTGCGCAAGCTGCGTACCGATGGCGAAACGCCAGTGGCCGTGCTGTCTGCGCACGAAGGCAATGAAATCCGCGTGACCATTGGCGCCGAGAAAAACGGCGAGCAGTGGGAAGGCTTTGTCTGGCCGCTGCAACCCACCGACCGCATCGATACCATTCAGCATGCGCTGCTGGACGTGCTGCAGGAATGCCGCATCGAACAAGTGCGCGTGCTGGCGGATGTGCTGCCATCCGTGAAGCAATCCCTGCCCTATTTCCCGCTGCCGGTTGAACTCGACCAGACCAGCGAAACCCGTCACTGAGAGACAACATGAGCCAGAGCGAAGCCTACTTCAAGCATCACGTGTTCATCTGCACCAACCAGCGTCTGGAAGGCGAATCCTGCTGCAATGCCATGGGCGCGTCCGCTGTGCACGCCTACGCCAAAAAGCGCCTGCGCGAGCTGGGTCTGGATGGCAAGGGCAAAATCCGCAGCAACAAGGCAGGCTGCCTCGACCGCTGCGATCAGGGCCCGGTGATGGTGGTCTATCCGGAAGGCATCTGGTATCAGTACGTGGACGAACAGGACGTGGAAGAAATCATTCAGGAACACCTGATCAACGGCCGTATCGTCGACCGCCTGAAGATCTGATCATGCGTGCACCTCAATTCATTCCGCTGATGATTCAGGGGCCGGTTGGTCAGCTCGATACCTTGATGCTGGAACACGCCGAAGGCGATACGCCTATCGGCATCGCGCTGGTGGCACACCCCAATCCCACGCAGGGCGGCACCAACACCAACAAGATCGTGCACACGCTGGCCAAGACCTTTTCGCGGCGCGGCTTTGTGGTCTATTGCCCCAATCTGCGCGGCGTAGGCAAGAGCGACGGCACCCACGATCACGGCCATGCCGAAGTGGACGATATGGCCGCTGTGCTGGCGCATGCACGTGCCCAGCATGGCGACCTGCCGGTACTGCTGTCGGGCTTCTCCTTCGGCACCTTTGTGCAATCGCAACTACGCGAACGCACGGGCGATGCCAATATGCTGCCCATGGTGCTGATCGGCCCGGCATGCAGCCGCTTTAACCTGCCTGCTGTGCCTGCGGATACGATTGTGGTGCATGGCGAAGAAGATGAAGTCGTCGATCTGTCCTCGGTGTTCGACTGGGCCCGCCCGCAGTCGCTGCCGATTACGGTTGTCCCCGGCGTCGGCCACTTCTTCCATGGCAAGCTCAATCTGCTGGCCGATATTGTGAACCGGCAGATGGTGACCATACTCAGCTAACCCCCGTCAGACAATCCGCTGCGCCATAGTGCAGTTCCCCCGCAGCGGCGGGGGCGGAGGGGGTGGTTTATTGAAAGACACCGATGAACATCCGCGCCGACCAGCTCGATTCCTCGCTCCTGATTGCCGGTTTTGCCGGGATGGCAGTGATATTGGCTTGGGCGTCCAAGCACGCGGCATGGCGTGATGAACGTCATTTGGGTTCGAGCTTTGGCGCCGCTGCACTCATCAGCGTGATCTGGCAGCTGTCTACCGGCATCAAGCCGGGGCTGAGTTTTCATCTGCTGGGGATGTCGGCGCTCGTACTCATTGCCGGCCTGCCCCGCGCGGTGATTGGTCTGGCGCTGATTCTATGTGCTAATGCGGCGAACCAGCATGGCGATTTTGCGGCGATTGGCATCAACTTCTGCGCGATGCTGCCCGCGCTCGGCTGGGCATGGGCCTGTCTGAGGCTCAGCCAGCGCTATCTCCCCACGCATTATTTCAGCTATTTCTTTGCCAATGGCTTTTTTGGTGCTGCAGCCGGATTCTGGCTAGCGGCGCTTGGCCATATGTTGACCTTATGGGCAGCGGGCGTGTATTCCGCCACCTATCTATCCGAAGAAGCCCTGCCCTATTACCTGCTGTTTGGCTGGTCTGAGGCCTTTACCACCGGGATTGTGATGGCGGTACTGGTGATTTATTTTCCGCAGTGGGTCAGGACGTTTGATGATGGAGTGTATTTGCAGCATGGATCGCAAGAGCATTAATTTCGTATTTGGATTATTCGCGTGGATGATCTGTGCTTGCACTTTTGGGGAGAACACGCCAGCTATCCCGATTAAACCGGATGCATCTTTTGATGTAGCGATAACAGATGTATCTGTTGATCAGGCCATTCAACGATTTGAAGCCATCCCGGATTTAAAAGTACTGCGCATCAACTCTAGTGGTGGCGATATTACTGCGGCCGTCCGGCTGGCGCGCTGGATTCAGTCCCGGCATCTGGATGTGATGGTTTCTGGGTTCTGTATGTCCGCCTGTGCCAATTACCTCTTCCCGGCGGGCCATACCAAGTACATTCAGCCCAAGGCGCTACTGGTCTGGCATGGCAATTTGAATGATCCTGAAGTGGATGAGTGGGTAGCCACGAAAAACAGTCAGCTTAAGGACGCACAGGCGTCTGGAAATGATCAGGAAGTAGCTCGTCTGACTCAGTTTATTGATAAAATCAAGCAGCAGCGCGAAACAGAAAGTCGCTTTTTTGCCGAGTTCAAGGTAGATGAAAAGCTTTCCAGACTTGGCTATCTCAAGCCCGGACTCTCCGATGCGTGGATCGTACCCGTGGAGGTCATGTCGCACTTTGGCGTAACAAATGTGGTTGCACCAGATGGCTATGGTACAGCGGGTTATCTTGCCACCTCTCCTTTTAAAATGTTTGTGAAGGAGAAGCTGGCATCGATTTGTCTGAATGAGGTAGGTGAGCCGATCTTGTGCAAATAAATATGATAAAGAATGGCACATGACATGAATCTAAAATGGATAATCACTGCATTAGCTGCAAATCGTGCGATACAACACTCGCTTTACCCACAGAATATTCCCGTCGCAGAAGAACTTGCGCTTGATTTTGAATCAGCAATGACCGCTATTTCACATGAATCCAAATCGAGCTGGTCAACCGATCAACAAGCAGCCATCATCGCACTCGATCAGAAAATGGCAATGCTAAGCGGGACTGGACATGATGACATTTGGTTGGATGAACATGCGCTTACCCACCCAGAATGGGATGTGATTCGCTCGCTCGCCCGAAATGCGCTGATTGCGTTTGAATGGCAATACACTGTGCTCATGCCCGTAGACAGTCTGTACGTCAATCTTCCTGACGAGTGAAGCTCACTCCCCCACCACAAACCGATACCCCGCCCCCACCTCCGTGAGAATATGCACCGGCTGTGCAGGATCGTTCTCCAGCTTCTGGCGCAAATGCCCCATGTAAATGCGCAGGTAATGGCCGCGATCCACATGTCCCGGCCCCCATACTTCGGAGAGTAGCTGGCGGTGGGTCATGACTTTGCCGGCTTGGCGGATCAGGGAGGTGAGCAGGCGGAATTCGATGGGAGTGAGGCTAACCGGCTCGCCCTTGCGGGTGACGGTTTTGGCATCGAGATCGACTTCAACTTCGCCAAAGCGGACGTGCATCTCGGGCTGGGCAGGCGTGACCATAAAGCGGCGCATATGGGCACGCACGCGGGCAAGTAGTTCGGCCATGCTGAAGGGTTTAGTGAGATAGTCGTCGGCGCCGGCATCCAGCGCCTGAATCTTGCTTGACTCCTGCGTGCGTGCGGACAGCACGATGATGGGCACAGGCGACCAGCTGCGCAGTTTACTCATGACCGCCACGCCATCCATATCCGGCAGACCGAGGTCCAGCAGGATCAGGTCGGGCTTGCGGTTGCTGCATTCGATCAGGCCGCGTGCACCGTTTTCGGCAACGAATACCTGAAATCCGGCGCTTTCGAGCGAATGCTGAACAAAGGCTGCAATTTGCGCTTCATCTTCAATCACCACCACATTGCTCACGCAAATTCTCCTTCCAGTTGTGCCAGATCGGGCGGATTGCCCAGCGGCAGCGCCATACAGAATTGCGCCCCGCCTTCTGCGCGATTGTCTGCCCAGATTCGGCCTTTATGTGCCGTCATGATGGCTTCGCAAATGGCGAGACCCAGGCCCACGCCCGAGGTGGCGGATTCCTTTTCACCGCGCAGGAATTTCTCAAAAATCCGCCGTTCCATGCCAGCCGGAATGCCGGGGCCATTATCGGAAATCGTCAGCACGCAGTCTGATTCGATCACGCGGGCGCGAATATCGATGATCGCATCTTTTCCCGCGTATTTGGCGGCGTTTTCCAGCAGATTACACAGTACACGCTCGATCAGGATGGCATCGAACTCCACCAGTGGCAGATCGGATGGCAGCGTCACGCTGATACGACAGGTCGCCAGCGTCTGACCGCATGCACGCAGTGCGCTGCCGACAATCTCTTCCAGTACCTGCCATTCACGATGCAGATTCACTGCGCCTGCCTGCAAGCGCGCCATTTCCAGCAGATTGGAGATCAAGCCTTCCATGCGCATGGCTTCGACATGAATCGCGTCCACGGTTCCCAACTGGGCGGCACTCAACTGTAAGGTTTCACGCAGGGTACTGGCCAGCCCGACGATGACGGTCAGCGGCGTGCGCAGATCGTGTGACACCGCTTGCAAGAGCGTATTGCGCAGGCGTTCCGATTCCATCGACACCAGTGCATCCTGCGCGACTTCGACATAATGGACACGTTCGATGGCCAGCGCGATTTGCGAGGCGGCGGTTTGCAGCATCTGCTGCTGTTCGGGGCGCACGAGAAAGCGCGGATGCTGCGGCTCCAGCACCAGCACCCCGCGTGTGCGCATCGGGGCTTTCAAGGGCAGATAGCGGGATACCGCCGAGGTAAGAGTATGCGTCCCCAGTCCGGCTTCCTGCTGATGATCGTACACCCACTGGCCGATGCCTTCGTCCGTCACCGGCCAACTGTCGCGATGCGCATCCCTCACCGGCTGGCGCACTTTCTCGTGGCTATCGGGCAGCAGGATGGCGGCCTTGCAGGCAAATTCGGTTTCGACATGGCGCACGCCAATTTCGAGAATCTGGTCGTAGGTGAGTGCACCGGCCAGTTCGCGCGATAGGTTGTAGAGTGACTGCGCACGCTGCTCGCGATGCATGGCAATGCGTGCCTGAAAGCGGATATTGGCGGTGAGGCTGGAAATGGTGAGCGCCACCACCAGCATCACCACAAAAGTGAACACAAACTGGGTATCACTGACCGCAAAGGAAAAGCGTGGCGGCACAAAAAAGAAGTCGAACGACGCCACCGACAGCACCGAGGTGAGCACCCCCGGCCAGCGCCCGAAACGCGCCGAGGCATATACTACCGCCAGCAGATACACCATCGCCACATTGGTCAGATCAAAATGCTGCCATACCGGCCATGCAAGACCCGTTGCCAGCACGGACGACATCGCACCGAATAGCAGCCCTTTGCGACGCTCGACGCCAGCCGCTTCCACACTCTCATCATCCGTCTGAGTAGATGCATTGGCTGTATCCGTGCCATCCCGCTCCATTCCTGTCCCGATTACATACACATCCAGCCCGGCCGGACTGGAGGCGATCTTTTCCGAGATGGGCGCACGCAGCAGCTGCGAGACTCGGGAGCGCGAAGACGGAGCCAGCACCACTTTGGACACATTACGGCTGCGCGCATAGGAGATCAGCGACGAGGCCGCATCTGCGCCCGCCAGTGATTGGGTTTCCGCGCCCAGCTCACGTCCCAGATTCAGTGAATCGAGAATCTGCTGGCGGTGCGAGGGGGGCAGCTTTTGTAGCTTGGGTGTTTCGACATAGACCACAATCCAGTCGGCGCGCAGATTGGCGGCCAGGCGCGCCCCTGCGCGCACCAGCCGCTCGGAATTGCCCGGCCCTACACACACCAGCAGGCGTTCCTTGGCCTGCCAGACGCGATGGATGGACTGATCGGCACGGTACTCGCGCATTTGCGCATCTACCCGATCTGCAGTCCGCCTAAGCGCCAGCTCGCGCAAGGCAATCAGATTGCCCTTACGGAAAAAATGTTTGGCGGCGCGCTCGGCCTGCTCGGACAGGTAGACTTTGCCTTCCTTCAGACGCTGCAGCAGTTCTTCGGCTGGCAGATCAACCAGCGTCACTTCATCGGCGCGGTCGAACACAAAATCCGGCAGCGTTTCATGGACACGAATCTGGGTAATCTGCCCGACCACATCGTTCAGACTTTCCAGATGCTGGACATTGAGCGAGGTATAGACATCAATGCCGCTGGACAGCAGCTCTTCCACATCCTGCCAGCGTTTGGGATGACGCGAGCCTTCGACATTGGTGTGTGCCAGCTCATCCACCAGAATCAGCTGTGGATGGCGGGCAATGGCTGCATCGAGATCAAATTCGGTCAGCGTGCGCCCACGATAGTCTACCGCCTTGCGGGGCAGCAGTTCCAGCCCTTCCACCATGCGGGCGGTTTCGCTGCGGCCGTGGGTTTCGACAATGCCGACCACCACATCCAGCCCCTGCGCTTTCATGGCGTGGGCTGCGGATAGCATGGCAAAGGTTTTGCCCACGCCCGCCGAGCTGCCAAAAAAGATTTTCAGCTTGCCGCGTGCGGCCTGTGCCTCAAGCTGCATCACGCGATCGAGCAGCGCATCGGGATCGGGTCGTTGATCTGTCAACTGTTTACTCCAGCAAACGGGAAAGCCCGCCGGGCTGGCCGGCAGGCATCATGTATTAGCACTGAGCAGGTTTACGACTTCGCAGGTGCCGTGAACGGCGCCGCTGCGTCCAGGGCCAGATTCAGTTTCAGCACATTTACACGCGGCTCGCCAAGGATACCGAACTGGCGACCCTGTGTATTGGCAGCAATCAACGAAACCACTTGCGCGCGCGGCAGCTTGCGCACGCGTGCAACACGATCCGCCTGATACAAAGCCGCCGCCGGGCTGATGTCCGGGTCCAGCCCGCTACCGGATGCAGTGACCAGATCAACCGGAATCGGCGCATGATTATCCGGGTCAGTCGCCTTGAGTGCATCCATGCGGCCCTTGATGGCATCAATCAAGGCCGGATTGGTCGGCCCCTGATTGGAACCTGCCGAATTGGCTGCATCATAGGGACGCGGGCTGGTCGCAGACGGCCTGCCCCAGACGTATTGTGGTTCGGTGAATGACTGGGCGATCAGGCTTGAGCCAATCACCTTGCCCTCCTTGTGAATCAGGCTGCCGGCAGCCTTATCACTAAAAGCTGTCTGTCCGATCAGCGTAGTTAGTGCGGGATAGGCCACGCCTGTCACCACGGTCAGCATGGCAAACGTAGCCAGCAATGGACGAATCAATTTACTCATGATCTTCATTTCCTTTCGCTTGGCTTAAACCAGATGCAAGCCGGTCAGCAGCATGTCGATGGCTTTGATGCCGACAAAGGGCACCGCGATGCCACCCAGACCATAAATCAGCAGATTGCGACGCAGCAGCGCCGCCGCGCCAATGGCACGATATGCAACGCCTTTGAGCGCCAGCGGAATCAGCGCCACGATGATGAGCGCATTGAAAATCACCGCCGACAAAATCGCCGACGACGGGCTACCCAGATGCATCACATCCAATACCTTCAGTGCAGGGTAGGTAGCGGCAAACATGGCCGGGATAATGGCGAAATACTTGGCGATATCGTTGGCGATGCTGAAGGTGGTCAGCGAACCGCGCGTAATCAGCATTTGCTTGCCGATTTCCACGATCTCGATCAATTTGGTGGGATTGGAATCCAGATCCACCATATTGCCCGCTTCCTTGGCCGCCTGCGTACCGGTATTCATGGCCACGGCGACATCCGCTTGTGCCAGCGCCGGTGCATCATTGGTGCCGTCACCGGTCATAGCGACCAGACGTCCACCTGCCTGATATTCGCGGATCAGTTTGAGCTTGGCCTCCGGCGTGGCTTCTGCCAGAAAATCATCCACACCCGCTTCAGCCGCAATGGCCGCAGCCGTCAGCTTGTTATCGCCGGTAATCATCACTGTTTTGATGCCCATGCGGCGTAACTCGGCAAAGCGCTCCTTGATGCCGCCCTTGACGATGTCTTTCAGCTCGACCACACCCAGCACACGGCTCGAATCTGCCACCACCAGTGGTGTAGAACCACGGCGTGCCACTTCGTTGACATCCTCTTCCACGGCCTTGGGAAAGCTCAGACCTACATCGGCTGCATACTTGCGAATGGCATCCACCGCCCCCTTGCGGATCGCACGATCCGGCAGGTCGACGCCGCTCATGCGGGTCTGTGCAGTAAAGGGTACAAAGCTTGCGCCCAGCGCATGCAGATCATGCTCGCGAATGCCATGCTGTTGCTTGGCCAGCACCACAATGCTGCGGCCTTCCGGGGTCTCATCTGCCAGCGAGGACAATTGTGCGGCTTGCGCCAGATCCTTCACGGTCACACCCGGTGCCGGGAAAAAGCCCGAGGCCTGACGATTGCCGAGCGTGATGGTGCCGGTCTTGTCCAGCAACAGAACATCCACGTCACCCGCGGCTTCCACTGCACGACCCGAGGTGGCAATCACGTTCGACTGCATCATCCGACTCATCCCCGCCACGCCAATCGCCGACAGCAAACCACCGATTGTGGTCGGAATCAGGCACACCAGCAGCGCCACCAGCACAGTAATGGTGACCGGCGAACCTGCCTTCATCACATCCACGCTGAATTGCGAGAACGGCAGCAATGTGACGGTGGCAAACAGAAACACCAGGGTCAGCGCCACCAGCAGGATCGTCAGGGCGATTTCGTTAGGGGTTTTCTGGCGCTTGGCACCTTCTACCATCGAGATCATCCGATCGAGAAAACTCTCGCCCGGATTAGTCGTGACGCGCATGACAATCCAGTCAGACAGTACGCGGGTACCACCGGTCACAGCAGAGAAATCCCCGCCCGACTCACGAATCACCGGCGCGGATTCGCCGGTAATAGCGCTTTCATCCACCGATGCAACGCCTTCGATGACCTCACCATCGGCAGGAATCACATCGCCCATTTCCACCAGCACAATGTCCCCCTTGCGCAGGCTGGGTGAATCCACCACGCTGACCTTGGACTTGTCGGTGGCATTGGCCATTTTCTTGGCTACGACATTTTTCTTGCTGGCACGCAGGCTGGCGGCCTGGGCTTTGCTGCGCCCTTCTGCCAGCGCCTCGGCAAAATTGGCAAACAGCACGGTAAACCACAGCCAGATGGTGACCGTCAGGATAAATCCTGCAGGCGCTTCGCCCTGCCCGGTCAGCGCCTGTAGATACAGCAGCGTCGCCAAGATACTGCCGATAAACACCACAAACATCACCGGATTCTTCATCTGGGTGCGTGGCGACAATTTCTTGAACGAATCCACAATGGCCGGTTTGACCAGTGCCGGATCGAACATGGAGGTATTGCGCGTATTCATGCTAAGTCTCCCGCCTTATTTCACACTGATCATCTGCAATTGTTCAACCACCGGCCCCAGCGCCAGCGCAGGCACATACGTCAGCGCACCCACCAGCACCACCGAACCAATCAGCAGGCACACAAACAAGGGACCATGGGTCGGCAAAGTACCGGCGCCCGCTTCGATGCGTTTTTTAGCGGCCAGATTGCCCGCAATCGCCAGCACCGCCACCGCAGGCCAGAATCGGCCAAAAAACATCGCAATGGCCAGCATCACGTTGTAAAACGGGGTATTGGCAGACAGACCGGCAAAGGCGCTGCCGTTGTTGTTGGCAGCAGACGAGAAGGCATACAGAATTTCACTGAAACCATGTGCACCCGGATTGGCAATCCCCGCCCGGCCCGCATCGGTCATCACCGCGATGGCCGCGCCCGCCAGAACCAGCAGAGGCGTCACCAGAATCACCACGGACGACATCTTGATATCGAACGCTTCGATCTTCTTGCCCACATATTCAGGTGTGCGACCAATCATCAAGCCCGCGATAAACACCGCAATCACGGCATAAATCAGCATTACATACAGGCCGGAACCCACCCCGCCAAAAATCACTTCACCCAGCTGCATCAGCCACATCGGCACCAGCCCGCCAATCGGCGTAAAGGAATCATGCATGGCGTTCACCGCACCGCAGGAAGCAGAGGTGGTGATGGTGGCAAAAAGCGTCGTCGCCACAATACCAAAGCGCGTTTCCTTGCCTTCCATATTGCCGCCCGCCTGGAATGCGCCAGCCGTCTGATCAATATGCAAGGATGCAAAGGCCGGATTCCCCGCTTGTTCAGCCCAGCCACATACGCCCAGGAAAAACAGGAAGATGATGCCCATCGCCGCAAAGACCGCCCAACCCTGACGACGATCCCCCACCATCTCGCCAAAGGCATAGACGAGCCCGGCAGGGATTATGAATATCGCCAGCATCTGCAGGAAATTGCTCAATGGGGTGGGATTTTCATAGGGGTGCGATGAATTGGCATTAAAGAATCCGCCACCATTGGTGCCTAGCATCTTGATCGCCTCTTGCGAAGCCACCGGGCCCATGGCGATACTTTGCGTGGGTGACGAAGCATCTTCCAGTACCGGATTGCCTTGCGCATCCTTGACCGGATTCCCGGCAGCATCATGCTTCGGTTGTTGCCAGGTGCTGATTTCCAGTGTGGTAGCGTCCTGATAGGGCGCGAAATTCTGGATGACGCCCTGCCCCATCAGCAAGGTTGCCAGAATCAGCGAACCCGGCAGCAGGATGTACACCGTGGCACGGGTTACATCGACCCAGAAGTGACCAATGGTCGCAGACGACTTGCGTGCAAACCCGCGAATCAGAGCAATGGCGACGACGATGCCACTGGCGGCAGAGAGGAAGTTCTGCACGGTCAGCCCCAGCATCTGGGTCAGATAGCTCATCGTGCTTTCGCCGCCGTAGGCCTGCCAGTTGGTATTGGTGATAAAGGAAATAGCGGTATTGAACGACAGATCAGGCGCCAGTCCCGGCAATTGCTGCAGGTTGAGGGGCAAGGACCCTTGCAGGCGCTGCAGGCCATACAGCACCAGCGCCCCCAGCAGGTTAAACGCGAGAAACGCAATAGCGTAAGGCTTCCAGCCCGTTTCTTCCTGCTCATCAATGCCACCTAAGCCATAGATGAGTTTCTCCAGCGGTCGCAGCGGCCGGGTATACCAGCGTTGCTCGCCGCGCATGACTGCGGCAATAAACAGACCCATGGGCTTGGTGAGCAAGAGCAGCACCAGCACATACAGGCCGTATTGAATCAAGGCGTTGTGCATGTCAGAACCACTCCGGCTTTAAAAGGGCAACAACGAGGTAAATCAGTAGCAGGACGGTCACTGCGCCTGCCAGCAAGGTCAGCCAGGTCATGATGGCTCCCTTAAGCGTTCGCACAGCACCACCAGCGCCCAGGCCAGGGCACCAAAGAGCGCGGTCAGACCGAGAAACAAGGTATCCAAAGTGCATCTCCAGTTAAGATGTTTACTGGCGCGACTATAGGGATCGGGGTGTAAAAACAGGGTAAAAAACGGGGGGAGGATCGGGCACTGCGGATATAAAAAACGGCAGCCCGTGGGCTGCCGTTTATTTGGTACTGATTCGCCTTACTTCTTGTCGGGTTCGCCCGGTTGCGGGAATCCCTGGAAGCCAAAGCCACTCCACAGATTCTTCGCGCGATCCTGCAACTGCTGCTGCATGTCGACAAACATATTGGTGCTCTGTTCCAGATAGCTGGTCATCATGTTCTGCATGGCCGGTGCCTGGAACTTCATGAACTCGCCCCACAGGTTGGCATTGCCGGACATGGGGTTTTCCTGGCCATAGACATTGGAGGCCTGCTCCTGCAGCCGTTGTTGCATCTGCGCAAACAACTGCATGTTCTTTTCCAGATAATTCCCCATCAGCCCCTGCATGGTGTGGCCGTAGAAACGGATCAACTGGGTCAGCACGTCATAGCTCAGCATGGGCTGGCCACCCGATTCTTCATCGAGAATGATCTGCAACAGCACGCTGCGCGTGATGTCCTCATGCGTCTTGGCATCCTCGACTACGATCTCCACGTTCTCGAGCACCAGCTGCTTTACATCCTCAAGCGTGATGTAACAGCTGGTAGCAGTGTCGTACAGGCGTCGGTTCGGGTACTTTTTGATGACGCGCTTTTCTTCTGCCAATTTCGTCCCCTTCTTGTTGTCTGGCTTAGCAGGTTCATTCACTCAGGGGAGAATGTATCCCACTGACAAAGCGAAGCATTCTATTATGTTGCGAAGCACAAATGTCATTTGACGTATGCATGACCCCTTCCTAGAATAGACCATGGTTTGTGCTTAGCAGCATGAATATACCTCAGCTGGCATGAATCGGCATCCCGTTCACAAGGAGACGTTCGTGGTAAAGCAACAGTTTTCCCCAATGGCTGATCTTGCTGGCCACCAATATGATGCATTTCTGCGCCTGGCCAAGGTGTCACTCGATAGCACCGAGCGACTGGTGCAACTGCATATGGACACCGTTCGCCAGGCAATCGACGAAGCCACCGGCGATGCGCTCAAACTGACGCAGGTTCAGGATTTGAACTCGGCGACAGCAGTGCGCAATGCCGTTGCCAGCAAGCTGGCTGATTCGTTCATGGCCTACTCGCGCAACATTCACGAAATCGCAGGTCAGATTCAGCAGGAAGTGCTGCGCGTTGCCGAAGAAAACATGGGCGCGTTTGGTAAATCCATCGAATCCGGCCTCGACTCGGCACGCGTATCCGGTCCAGCTGGTTCCGAGCAATTTCTGGCAGCACTGAAATCTTCGTTTGCGGTGAACAGCGCCGCCATCGACAGCCTGACCAAAGCAGCCAAGCAAGTCAGCGAATTTGCCAATGCCAGCGTGGAAGCAGCGACCACTGCAACCGCCAATGCAGTCAAAGGCGCAAGCAAGAAATAAGGCTTAATTCAGTTTTATTTCAGGGCCCTGCGGGGCCTTTCGTCATTTTTGGCCTACAATCTGGGTTGTTTGCTGATCTGAATTGTTGATACCTCATGACGTTTGCTTCTCTGGGTTTGATTGAGCCCTTGCTGAAATCCCTTGCCGAGCAAGGCTACACTCAACCCACGCCTGTGCAGGCACAGGCTATTCCAGCCATTCTCGAAGGCCGCGACATCATGGCCGCCGCCCAGACCGGCACCGGTAAAACCGCCGGTTTCGGCCTGCCACTGCTGCAGCGCCTGAGCCAGGTCGACATGGCCTTGCAGCCCAATTGCGTGCGTGGCCTGATTCTGGTGCCCACCCGCGAACTGGCCGAACAGGTCAGCCACAGCATCCGCACCTACGGCCAGCATCTGCGCGTCAGCAGCTTTGCGGTGTACGGTGGCGTCAGTATCAACCCGCAGATGATGCGCCTGCGCCGCGGCGTCGATATTCTGGTCGCCACCCCGGGCCGCCTGATCGACCTGATGAGCCAGAATGCCGTCAAACTCAAGCATGTGCATACGCTGGTGCTCGATGAGGCCGACCGCATGCTGGACATGGGCTTTGTGCGCGAACTGAACACGATTTTTGCCGCCCTGCCGCAAAAACGTCAGACCCTGCTGTTCTCGGCCACCTTCTCCGACACCATCCGCTCGATGGCCGTGAAGCTGCTGAATGATCCGATCGGCATTGAAGTCACCCCGCGCAACGAAGCCGCGAAAACGGTGCAGCAATCTGTCATCACCTGCGACAAGCAGCAAAAGCCCGCCTTGTTCTGCCATCTCTACGAATCAGAACGCTGGGAACAGGTGCTGGTGTTTGTGAAAACCCGGCGCGGCGTGGACAAACTGGTCAAGACTTTAGCCGCACAAGGCGTGGAGGCAGATTCAATCCACGGCGACAAGTCGCAGCCCGCCCGCCTGAAAGCGCTGGCACGCTTCAAATCCGGCGAAGCGCGCATTCTGGTGGCAACCGACGTGGCTGCACGCGGACTGGATATTGAAGAACTGCCGCTGGTAATCAATTTTGATATGCCGGTGGTGGCCGAAGACTATGTGCACCGTATTGGCCGGACAGGTCGTGCCGGAGCCAGCGGTCATGCCATTTCGCTGGTCTGCGCCGATGAAGTCGACCTGCTGAAAGCCGTCGAAACCCTCATCAAGCAGAACATTCCGCGCGAAGAAATCCGTGGCTTCGAAGCCGAACATCGCGTGCCGCTGACCAATGGTGCAGCGTTTGCACCCAAGCGCCCGAAGAAGCCCAAAGCCCCGAAGATCCTCGGCGAAGGCGGCCAGACCATTCCGCTGACGCCGGGCTCGCGCAAACCTAAGGGCGCAGCGCCTAAGCCCGCAGCCAAGCCAGCGGTGCAAGGCACCGGCAATCAAAAACCAGCAGGCGCCAAACCCGCCACGCCTAAGGCCGGCGCACCCAAACCAGCTGGCGCAGCAAGCGGCACCCGACGTCAGCCGAATATTCCGGGGCGCGGGAAGGGGAAGAAGGTCGGGAAGTAAGGGGCTCAGTCTTTGTTGGTGTGTTTGAAGTGCAGATACACACCGATCAGTTCAATCCCTGCGAAAAGCGCGATCCAAATGGCATGTAGCAGGGAATTGAATGCAGGGCTTACATCCAGTAAGGGACTTATCAGCGGGTAGGCCGCCAAACCGACCATACCCGTCATGACACATACTGCGACAGTACGCTTACTGTTCTTCATCTGTATTCCTCATCAATCGGGTAGCCTCCTAAACCAGCTGCCCCCGCCACACAATTCAACCCACTCCCCCGCACAAACGTACACAGCGTCATTCCAGCTGCTTCCGCCGCCAGCTGCGCCATCGAGGTCGCCGCGCTGATCGCTGCGACGGTATGAAATCCTGCAGTTGCCGCCTTCTGGATCATTTCAAAGCTGGCGCGGGAGGTGAGCAGCAGCACTCCCTCCGCCGGATTCAGGCGGGCGTTTGCCATCGCGCCGATCACCTTATCGAGCGCGTTGTGGCGACCGGCATCTTCGCGCAGCAGCACGATCTCGCCTGTTGCCGTGGCAAAGGCCGCCGCGTGCGCCGCACCCGTAGCCTGACCCAACACCTGCAGCGGGGCCAGTTGCTGCATGGCGGCACAGATCACCTCGGGCCTTAACGCTGCATCCGAAGGTCTATGCACGCGCGGCATGCGTTTGATCGACTCCAGATCCGCCGCGCCACATAATCCACAGCTACTGCCGCCCGGCGCGGCCTGTCCGCGTGCAATCAAAGCAGCCAGTCGCGCATCGGGTATCTGCATCAGCGCCGCCCAGTGGCCGCTGGCAGGCACAATTTCAAGGGAGAGCAGTTCATCCGGATGGTCGATCACCGCCTCAGACAGACAATACCCCAGCGCGAAGTCTTCCAGATCGCCCGGCGTCACCATCATCACCCGATGATGTGTGCCATTCCATTCCAGCGACAGCGCAGCCTCATCCAGCAAGCAGTCCTGCACTTGCTCGCCCACACCATTGCGTACGCGCCAGACAGTGACTTCAGCCATGCGCCACCTGCTTCAAGCGTACATGCGGTGCGGGGCTGCCTTCGCGCGGCAATAGTTCTACCATTCCTTGCGCAGCCATCATGCTCAGTGTGCGCAGCATCGTAGACAGGGGCAGCTCGAAGGACTTCGCCAGCCGCATCGCCGAGACTTCGCCATGCACAGCCAGAAATTCAAGTACATCCGCTTCCATGTGCTTAGCCCTGCCCTGCAGCGACGATGCGCACCGGGATTTCCTTCGACGCCGGGGTATTGGCACCCTTGGCTTTCAGGCTGGTTTCGGCCAGCGGCGTCACTTCGGGGAAATAGCCAGCAATGCACCCCTGCGGAATATCGTATTGCACCAGCCTAAAGCCCTGCACGCTCCGTGGCACACCATCTTCGGTGACGGCGTGCAGATCGACCATTTGCCCATCCACAAAACCGAGTCGCGCTAGATCAGCCGCCGAAATAAAAATCACCTCGCGACCGCCAAACACACCGCGATAGCGATCATCCATGCCGTAGATGGTGGTGTTGTACTGATCATGCGAACGTATGCTCATCAGCGCCAGCACCTGATCACCGGCACGGGCACGCGCACGGTGAATCGGGGTATCCAGCGGAATCGGATGCACGCGAAATTCAGCCTTGCCCGATGCAGTCTGCCACTTGCGCAGCGCCGCCATATTGGGAAGCCAGAAGCCGCGTGGCACCCGGATACGTTCATTGAACTGCTCGAAGCCCGGAAACACGCCTTGCTGGCAGGACTCAATGCGCGTGCGGATCGCATCATAATCATCGGCCAGCGCCAGCCACGGCACATGCGCGTCCCCGACGGCAGCATGCGCCAGATGGGCGATGATGGCCGGTTCGGACATCAGCTGCGGGCTGGCGGGCAGATTGATGCCCGCCGACTGGTGCACCATGCTCATCGAATCCTCGACGCTGACAAACTGCGCCTGTCCCTTACGCATATCGATTTCAGTGCGCCCGAGACAAGGCAGAATCAGCCCCACCGAACCCGGATACAGATGCGAACGATTGAGCTTGGTGGCAATGTGCACGGTCAGATGCGCACGGCTCATGCCCTCGCAGATGCGCGGACTATCCGGCGCGGCTGCCGCAAAATTCCCGCCCAGCGACAGAAAGCCCTGCAGCTCGCCGCGAATCAGCGCCTCGGCAGTCGCCACCGCATCCAGCCCTGGCTCGGCAGGCGGGGTGAATCCGAATTCACGCTGCAAATTGGCCAGCCACGCAGGCGACGGTTTCACCGTGATGCCCTGCGTTCTGTCGCCCTGTACATTGGAATGTCCGCGCACCGGCACGGCACCCGCGCCCGGCTTGCCGATATTGCCCTTGAGCAGCAGCAGATTGACGATGGTCTGGATGGTGGCGACGGCGTATTCGTGGTGGGTAATGCCCATGCACCAAGTGATCAGCGTTGCATTGGAATGCATGTAAATCTGCGCAGCCCGTTCGATATGCGCCCGGCTCAGGCCGCTTTCAGCCTCGATACGATCCCAGGATTCGGCCAGAATGTCTTCACGTAGCGCAGCGAATCCGCTGGTGTGCTCGGCGATAAAAGCATGATCCAGCACCCGATCGCGTCCGCCCGCACGGGCTGCATCGTCCGCTTCGATCAGCACCCGCATCATGCCCTTCAAAAAAGCCAGATCGCCGCCGATTTTGACTTGAAAATAATGATCGGAAATCGTTTCCGCGCCGCCCGTCAGCATCTCGCTCGGGCGCTTGGGATCGGTAAAACGCTCCAGCCCGCGTTCCTTCAGCGGGTTCACCGACACAATGGTCGCACCGCGCTGATGCGCACGGTGTAGCTCGCCCAGCATGCGCGGATGATTGGTGCCCGGATTCTGGCCGATCACAAAAATGGCCTCCGCCAGCGCAAAATCCTCCAGCCGCGCCGTGCCCTTGCCCACGCCGATCACTTCGCGCAGACCCACGCCCGATGGCTCATGACACAGATTCGAGGAATCCGGCAGATTATTGCTGCCGTAACGCCGCACCATCAGCTGCCACAGAAACGCGGCTTCGTTGCTGCTGCGGCCCGAGGTATAAAACGACACTTTGTGCGGATCGAGCGCCCGCAATGTCTCGCCCGCCAGCGAAAAGGCCTCGTCCCAGCTGATCGGCAGATAGCGATTGGTGGCCGCATCGTAGCGCAGCGGTTCGGTCAGGCGGCCGTGATCTTCCAGCTCGAAATCGCTCTGGGTACGGAGCTCATTCAGCGTGTAGCGTGAGAATACCGATTGATCGGCCCGCTTCCAGGTCGCCTCCGAGGTCACGGCCTTCACGCCGTTTTCGCAGAACTCAAAGCTGGAACCATGCAAAGGGTCCGGCCAAGCGCAGCCCGGACAATCAAAGCCATCTGCCTGATTCGCCTTTTTCAGCGTAATCACGCCTTTCTTCAGGCCATGTTTGAGCAGGAATTTGCCGCTGCTCGCCAGCGCTCCCCATCCCCCTGCAGCGCCCTGATATGGGCGAATGCTCGCTTCTTGTTTTTTTGATGTGGACATCGTGTAGCCCTGACCGCGAAATAAGTGCGATATATTATCGCGCCGCCCCACCACGAAATCCAATTGTGCGCTGTGCATTTGCACAATCGGTGCTTCCTGATACACACATTCGGCGTTATTCTCGCGGCTTGCCTGTCAGGAGAGTTTTATGTTTACCACCGCCGACGCCAGTCTCACCCCCGATTACACCACCCTGCTCAACCAGCTGGACAGCCTGCTGGCCGGTGAGCGCGATTTCATCGCCAATGCCGCGCAATTTTCCGCCTTTGTGTATCAAACCTTCGACGGCCTGAATTGGGCTGGTTTCTACTTCGCACGCGGTGAAGAACTAGTACTCGGCCCCTTCCAGGGCAAAGTCGCCTGCGTGCGCATCCCCTTCGGACGCGGCGTATGCGGCACCACCGCCGTCAAGCGCGAAACCATCGTGGTCAAAGACGTCCACGCCTTCCCCGGCCACATCGCCTGCGACAGCGCCTCCAACTCGGAAATCGTGATTCCGGTGATCAAGGACGGCGTGCTGATTGGCGTATTTGATATCGATAGCCCGTTAATTGATCGCTTCAGCGATGCGGATAAGGTGGCGCTGGAAGCGATGGTGGAGAAGTTTGTGGCGGGGACGGATGTGAGAGTGATTGACTAATCCGACTTGGACAAAAGGCAGCCATCATGATTTACGATTGGCTGCCTTGGCTTGATGGGTCGAGTTATTTTAGCCGAAGCGCAACAGAGTTCAATTCATCAGTCCGCCTAGAATTCAGCTCAGTTTCACAAGCCAACCGAAATTCCTCAGCATACATTCCGAATGAAATTTCTTCTTGAAATTTACATTGAGCAGCACGATATTTTTTAAATGTTCGGCTACTGACATCAAATCCAGATCTGATTTGCTTGCGATTAACAAGATCATTGGGCAATGCTAGTAAAGCTGCGCGTAGGTCGCCTTCAACCCGCAAGAGCTCTTTCTCAGAATTCTTTTTATTTTCTAGAACACATTTGCTGACTTGCATGTGATTGCCAGTACTCGAACATTTATCTATCAGTGCATGCGCCAATGTCGCACACACAACATGCTCAGATGAAATTAATAGCATTATTGCAATTGCTATCCTCACAACCGCTCCCAAAAAATTTATGCGCGCAATACCATTTACATTTTACCCCTACTCAATCTACAACTATCTCATAGCCACTTTGCAATTCTGATCTACATATCGCACAAATCGAGAACCCAGCCTTTGTTTGAGAAATAATTGCAGGTTCAACGCCACCCTTCTTGCACCACCATCATCCGCCTCACCTAAATAAAAAGCGGCACCGCTATAACATTTTTCACTCAATACATTTTCGACTTCAAAACCATATATTTCTTTTTCAGAATACACAGCTAGGACTCGTACAGCACTTGCTTCTGGAAGCAATCCTTCGCCTCCGTCTTGCTTTTTTATAAACCCATTTTCCCTTGCAAAGGAATCAAGCAAGCTTATAAGCTCCGCTTTATTTGAATTTTCAAATGAAAACCAAAACTTCCCAGCAGGACTGTAAGTCTTGTATGAACATGACGAAATCATGAGGACCAGAAATACTAGCACGGACATTCGCACGAATTTAATTTACCTCTAATAAGAATGCGTAGATCTCGCCCAATAAATTAATTTACCATCACTAACCCAACCTAACTCAATCTACCGATGCCTCCCATGCTTCCGGGTAGAGGCCGCCGCCTTAGCCGGCTTACTCTTCCCATCCCCCTTAGCCACCTCACCCGCCGGCACCTTCAACACCGCACCTTTGGCCACGGCATTCGATTTAAGCCCATTAGCTGCCTTCAATTCCGCCACCGGCACACCATACTTCTTGGCGATAGACAGCAGGGTGTCGCCCTTCACCACCGTATGCGTACGAACAGGCGCGGGCTTGCTGGCCGGCGCAGTTTCCTTTGCTGGCGCGGCATTACTGGTATTCAACAATCCAGAGCGCAATACATCGGCCAGACTCTTTCGTTCACCTGCGTCAGCCGCACCTTGCAGGCGCACCAGAATGTGCTGACCCGAAGCCGCGCGATCCTTGCCGATGCGGTTGATGGTTTTCAGCTCGTCCACGCTCATGTTGTAGCGCTTGGCGATATCCGCCCAGCTTTCGCCCGGCTTGGTATCGTAGGCCTGCCAGGTGAGCAGCGGCTTGTCGTAACCGGCCAGCTTATCCAGAAACGCCTGCGCCTTTTCGGCGGGCAGAAGCAGCTTGCGGTCGAAGGTTTCGTTATACGGAAACACCGGCCGCACCAGCCCCGGATTCAGCTTCACGATTTCCGCGACGGTGGTGCCTGCCAGTTCGGCAATCCGATCCACGTCGATATGCTTCTTGATCGTCACCGATTCGAAATACGGCTTATTGGGCATATCCGGCAGGTTGATGCCGAATTGTTCCGGATGCAGCACGATATTGCGGATCGCCAGCAAACGCGGCACGTAATCGGCTGTCTGGTTCGGCTTGTTCATGGCATCGTAGGAGTCATCCTTGCCTGCGATACGGGCACGCTCTACGTTTTTCTGAACATGCCCTTCACCCCAGTTGTAGGCGGCCAGCGATTTCGGCCAGTCGCCAAACTGATTGTAGAGATCCTGCAGGTAATCCAGCGCGGCATAGGTTGCGGCCAGCACATCGCGGCGGCCGTCATACCAGAAGGTGCGCTCCAGACCATAGCGCGAGCCTGTCTCCGGCATAAACTGCCACATGCCCGATGCCGATGCATACGACACCGCATTGGCGTTGAACGCACTTTCAATAAACGGCAGTAGCGCCAGATCGGACGGCATGCCGCGTCGCTCGACTTCATCAACGAGGAAATACAGGAAGGGGCGCGAGCGCTCGATCACACCAATCAGAAATTTGGGATGCCGTGCATAGAATCGCTCCGCCTCACGCACTTTGGATGCACTGGCTTCGGGAATGCTGAACCCCATGCGCATGCGCATCCACAGATCAGGCGCAGCTTTGCGGGCAGCGAGTTCGGCTTCATGCTGGGCCACGGAAAACTGACCCGACGGGGTCTGCAGCGGTTGGGCAATGGCGGGTGCATTTAACGCAGGTGCAGCATCCGCTGCGTGCGCATAGGAAGCGGCAGCAAGCGCCAGCCAGCAGGTCAGGCCGAGAGCAGTACGGGACATAGGCAGCGTGGGGTTTCCGTGTTTCAGCTTACGCACAATTCAAGACTTTCATGACTACAGGCCTAACTCGTTTGCGAATGCCACATTTGAGCAATCACCCAGAGCAGCATACTGCTTGTTTTCTTTCGCCCACATCTTGCCAAGTCGCATGACTTGCGGACCGCAACTTGAGCTGGCAGAGGTCAATAAGCCCCCGAGGACCATCGTGATACTAATGACAACCCCAGCAAAGACTCTCAAGGGCAAGAGCCGATTTGGCTTGCGCAAGTATTTGATGGATAGGATCAGCGCGGAGATAAAGGTTAGCAGTATGAAAAGCTTGAACAGCCCGTAATCAATCTCTTCAACGATCCAGCCACCAAAATTCAAAACCAATGCGATTAACCATAAGGGCAGTAGCGCGGATAGCAAAAACCCGATCCACCATCGCAAACGGATGTGGTTAGCCAGAATCATGTTTGCCCAAGGGTAAAGTTGGTAGAAATCAACGCCCGATGGTAACCACCAGCCCCATCAACGTCAATCTTGCACAATCCGCGCCTATCCTCGAAAGGTATCCTTGGCACGGCGCAGAGCCGCAAAGCAAGCAACCGTACTGTCCACGCTGGCATCCATTTTGACAGCAGCCTGTCGCACAGCCGGCACATCCACCCGCAAAAAGGGATTGGTGTCCCGCTCAAGCGCGATGGTGGACGGCAGCGTCGGCTCGTTCCGCTCACGGGCAGCGGCATCACGCTGCATGCGCGCAATCAGGGCTTGGTTATCCGGCTCGATGGTCAGGGCAAAGCGCAGATTGCCCAGCGTATATTCATGGGTACAACATACCAGCGTATCTGCCGGCAGGCTGGCGAGTCGCTGGAGGGACGCATGCATCTCCTCGGGCGTACCTTCAAACAGACGGCCGCACCCGCCGCCGAACAGCGTATCCCCGCACAGCACCAGCCCTTCGCCCACATAAGCCAGATGATCGAGCGTGTGCCCCGGCACGCACCAGACATCCAGCTCGATGCAGCCAATCTTGATCCGGTCACCCTCGCCCACGGGGTGCGTCACCTGAGTAATACGGGCAGAGCCGTATACCGGCACCGGCCACCGCGCCACGATCTCATCTACCCCGCCAATATGATCTGCATGATGGTGCGTCAGCACAATGGCATCGGGTGCCAGACCCTGACTATCCATCCAGGCAAAGACAGGCGTAGACTCACCCGGATCAACGATGATCAGGGATGAATCTTTGCGAATCGTCCAGATATAATTATCTGAGAGAATCGGGATCGGGAAAATCTGCACCATGACACACCTGAGTGACAACGCGCTCGCAGATACCAGCAAACCGTGCGGCATGGATACGCGCCGCGCCGATGAATTTGCCGACTGGCTGACAACGCAGCCGGGACGATATCTGATGCGCCGGGAAAGCGACTGGATCGACCATACTGTGGCCGACCTGTTCGGATTCTACGCGATCCAGCTCGAATTGCCCGAACACGATTTACTGCGTAACAACCGGATTCCTGTACGTATCCGCGCAGGTCACCAGCATGCAAACGATATTCTGTGCGATCCCATGGCCCTCCCCTTTGCCAGCCAGTCGGTCGATTTGCTGGTAATGGCGCACACGCTCGATTTTCATGCTGATCCGCATCAGGTGTTACGCGAGGCCGAACGCGTGCTAATGCCGGAAGGCCGATTACTGATTACCGGCTTTAATCCCTGGAGTCTGTGGGGTGCCAGCCGCTTTGTGCTGCGAAAGCGTGGTGCCCCCTGGCACGCCAATTTTCTGAACGTGCCGCGTGTAAAAGACTGGCTTGCCCTGATGGGCTTCCAGATCGCCTCTACCCGTCTGATGTGCTTCGCACCGCCTTTCCAGCGCGAAAGCTGGCTGACACGCTTCGAATGCCTCGAATTTTCCGGCCATCGTTTCAATCCGGTCGGAGGGGCATTTTATGGCATCGAAGCGGTGAAACGCGTGCAGGGCATGCGGCTGGTCGCGCCAAAATGGAAAAAAGTGCGCGTGCGTGCCGCCCCTGTCCCGGCGCTTGATACGCAATCAACCCTCCCCGATCCACTGCGTAAATCCTGACACAGGTTGTTGTTTTTACGGCATTCAAAGCAGACTATTGAGATTCCTCAAGTGATTTTGCGGCACACTGCTACGCATGCTGCACCCCTGTCGTCTGGGTGGGCGGCGTGCCATAGAAAACATCAGGAGAAGACAATGCATCAAAGAGCCTTGCGCCTGCTCGCGCTGGCAGCACTTGTGCTGCCTGTGACCGCGCATGCTGCCGACGCGCCTAAAGGGAATGCTGCCGATGGCGCGAAAAAGAACACCATGTGTGTTGGCTGCCATCAAATCCCCGATTACAAGACTGCTTTCCCTGCGGTGTATTCCGTCCCCAAGATCAGTGGTCAGCATGCCGACTATCTGGTTGAAGCACTCAAAGCCTACAAATCCGGTGCCCGCAAGCACCCTACGATGCGAGCCATTGCAGCCCAGCTGTCCGAACAGGACATGCTGGATCTGGCCGCCTTCTACACTGCCAAACAATAAGGAGCGCCCCATGAAGTCTCGCCTCATCGCCTGCGTGGGTCTCCTTGCAGCGGCAGGACTGCTACATGCAGCAGATCTCAAAGCTGGACAGGAAAAGGCGACGCAACTATGCGCTGCCTGCCATAACGCCGACGGAAAAAGCACCAATCCGCAATATCCCGTACTCGCAGGTCAGCATGCTGATTATCTCCGTCAGGCATTGAAAGCTTACCAGAGTGGCGATCGCAACAATGCCATCATGGCGGGCATGGCCAAGCCACTGAGCAAGGCGGATATTGATAATCTGGCTGCCTGGTTTGCTTCGCAATCCAGCAAATTGAATCAGACACGCTAATCTCACACCCAGCAACTGTGTTACGCAAACAACAAGAGGAAGAAAGCCAATTCTTCCTCTTTTGCTTACGCTCTATATCCGTCACGAACTTAGCCTGCAATTTTTCTTGTTCATGCGTACCACTTTCTTTTTCACTCATTAGCTATTGACGTCCTGGTAGCGGTGCGTCTCAAATAGGTGCAAATAAATATATTCACCCCTAAAAAGTGACACCCCCATGGATGCCCGCCCGAGAAATCACCCCCCGATGCTCGAGCATGCGGATTTCATCATCCGTCTTGCCGACCATCGTGATTGTCCGGCCATCGTCGATTTTTTCCGGCGCAACCGCGACACCCACGCCCCGTTCACCCCCAAGCGTCCGGAGAGCTTCTACTCCGATCCCTTCTGGGAGATGCGGGTCGAAACCAATCGAAAACTGTTCGACCAGCAGCAATCCTGCAATCTGTTTATCTTTACGCACGACAGTTCGCGCGTGCTGGGTGACATCAACTTCTCAAGCCTCAATAGTTATCCCGCGCACAGTGCGAATCTGGGCTACGCGCTTGATCACACCCTATGGGGAAAAGGCACCATGCACGATGCCTTGAAGCTGGCAATCCAGTTTGCATTCCAGCATTTCAATCTGCATCGCATTTCTGCCAACCATATTCCGGACAACGCGCGCAGCGAACGCCTACTCGCCAAGCTGGGATTTGTGCGCGAAGGTTATGCAAAGGACTATCTGCTGATCAATGGCCTGTGGCACGACCACGTGCTCAACAGCCTTACACGCAGCAACTGGGAAGCACGCGATCACACCCGGCCATTGGTTGTGAACGGCACAGGCAAACCTGAATAAGGCACCAGTCGGACGCAGCGAAGTAAATCGACTAAAATGCGGGCTTGCTTCAGAAAGCCCGCCCATGTCCGACGCTTCGTTGTTCCGTAATCGCCTGTTTTCCCGCTTCTGGCTGTCGCGCATGTGTTCGGTCAGTGCCAACCAGATGCTCGGCGTTGCCATTGGCTGGCAAATGTACGATCTGACCCACAGTGTCATCGACTTGGGCTATGTAGGGCTCTTACAGTTCCTGCCACGCTTGCTGCTGGTTCTGCATGCGGGTGAATGGGTCGACCGCCATGATCGCCGCAGGTTGATGGCACTATCGCAGTGTGTACAAGCTGCCGGTGCCGGTTTGCTGGTATTTGCCATGCTTAACCACTGGATCAGTCGCGAGCTGATTTTTATTGCTTCACTGGCAGTGGGGGCTGGCCGAACAGTCGAGATGCCCGCATCGCAGGCGGTTTTGCCGCATCTAGTCGACCAGGCCATCTTGCCGCGTGCGGTTGCCGCCAATGCAGCCTCATCACAAGCAGCCATTATTGCAGGTCCGGCCATCGGCGGATTTCTGTATGCTTTCAGTGAAACCGGCGTATTCGGACTCACTACCATCCTGATGACGCTGGCCATTATCTTTTCACTGAGCCTGCCAACCGTACCAAATGGACAGGTCACCCAGGGCTCGCGTCTCGACTCCTTGCTGGCGGGCATCCGCTTCATTCAGTCACATCCATTTCTACTCGGTGCCATTTCGCTCGACTTATTTGCTGTACTTCTCGGCGGCGCGACTGCACTTCTACCCGTGTTCGCGCACGATATCCTGCACGTCGGCCCCTGGGGGTTGGGCTTACTGCGAGCAGCCCCCGCCATGGGCGCGCTCTTGATGTCTTTCTATCTCACGGCTCATCCGCCATCGCAGCAGGTTGGCCTGAAGATGTTTGTCGCCGTGGCTATTTTCGGCCTGATGACCATTCTATTTGGTCTGTCAGAATCCTTCTGGTTATCGCTTGCCGTGCTGATCGTCATGGGTGCGGCAGATATGGTCAGCGTAGTGATTCGCTCGGCGCTGATGCAATTGCATACGCCAGATGAGATGCGCGGCCGCGTGGGTTCGGTCAATTCGTTATTCATCGGGGCATCGAATCAGCTGGGAGAATTCGAGTCCGGGGTCACTGCGGCGTGGTTTGGCACGGTTGGCAGTGTAGCGGTCGGCGGCGTAGGCACACTGCTGGTGGTTGCGCTATGGATGCGCGGCTTTCCGGCGCTACGCAAGGCGGATAAGCTGGGGCCATAAAGACACCGGCAAAGCAGGAAGACACAGTGCCGACCTGTTTACTCGATGGGTATCAGGTCCGCACAGACTCGCGGCCGGTGCTCAAACTGAGTGGAAAGAATGACCGCCGTAGAGGTCGTACCAAGCTGGCCGAGCGACTTCAGCACTGCCTGTAAATGTTCAGGGGAAGTCAGTGCCACTCTTAATTGCGCGCAATGATTGCCCGTCGTGGCATGCGCGGCCAGCACTTCAGGATGCCGGCTTGCCCATGCATCCAGTTCATCATGCGATTGCACGGTGACATTGATCAGCGCCTCAAAACTATATCCCAAGGCGCGTAAGTTGATATGCGCGCCATACCCCTTGATCACACCCGCTTCCTCAAGGCGACGCACGCGCTCCCCCACAGCAGGCGAAGTCAGATGAATCCGGCGCCCGATTTCAGACAGGCTGATGCGCGCATCCTCCTGCAGCAATGCGATCATTTTTCGATCGTAACTGTCTAATTCAAAAGTCAAAGCAAACCTCGGCAAACACTTTCAATTGTAGGCCTTGTACCCCGAAATAACCTTAGAAGTGCCATGTGACGCAGACAGTCCAGACTCTATCATGTTCCATCTTTTGGGGAGGGAACATGTATCACGACGGCATGATCGAAATTCGGACCTACCAGCTGAAACCCGGCTGTGGTGCGCGCTTTCATTACTTGGTCACAACACAGTCAGTCCCCCTGCTGCGCGCCGCAGGCGAAGTCGTGCTTGCAGCGAACCCATCCCTGCATAGTGACGATCGATACATCCTGATACGTGCCTATCGCGACCTCGCCCATCGGGAACAAAGCCAGAATAACTTTTATGCCAGTACAGCCTGGCGCCGGGGCCCCCGCGAAGCAATTATCGCCTGTATCGAAAACAGTATCGATGTCGTGCTAGCGGGTAGCCAATTGCTCGATCAATATTCTTCATTAATGGACAACTCATGAAACACGCATTCGACTTCCTGCTAGGCACCTGGATCATTGAAAACCAGCGTCTGCGCACACGGCTGCAGGGCTGCACTGAATGGGAAACGTTTACAGCGCATCAATGCAATCGGCCACTACCAGGCGGAATCGGAAATTACGATGACTTCATTGCAGAATCCTGGCGTCCCGGATTCGTTGGTATGTCACTGCGAATTTTTGATCCACGCGTTGAATGCTGGTCAATTTACTGGCTGGACAATGTCAGTGGCGGTCTGGATACCTCGGGCGTCTTGCTGCCACCGGTAGTGGGTAGATTCGAACAGGGCGTTGGCACTTTCGAATGCGATGACACACTGGATAGGCGTCCGATTCGAGTTCGCTATTCCTGGCTTGATACCGATTCGCCCACACCTCGCTGGGAACAGGCCATGTCTGATGACGGCGGCAAAAGCTGGGAAACCAACTGGATCATGATCATGCGACGTGCTGATGCGTAACGGATAGCGGATGAGGGCAGCCCTCTTTGAGGTTCAAGATAGGGGTGCCCCTTCACACCACACCCGACCAGTCCCAATCGGTTACAATACAGGGTTTGCTGAATCTGGCGTTTTTTACAGGATTGAATCATGCCCTCTTTTGATATTGTTTCCGAAGTCAATGAAGTAGAAGTCAAGAACGCGGTTGAACAAGCCAACAAGGAAGTGGGTAACCGATTCGACTTCAAAGGCTCCGACGCCCGCATCGAACAGGCCGCCAAGGTGCTGACCGTGTTCGCCGACAACGATTTCCAGCTCGAACAGGTCAAGGAAGTTCTGATGGGTAAGCTGACCAAGCGAGGCGTTGATGTACGCTGCCTGGATGAAGACAAGCTGGAAAAAATCAGTGGCAACAAGGTGAAGCAGGTTGTCACCGTCAAGGTTGGCGTAGAAACCGAGCTGGCCAAGAAAATCGTGCGCATCATCAAGGATTCCAAACTGAAGGTGCAGGCCTCGATTCAGGGTGATACCGTGCGCGTGACCGGACCCAAGCGCGACAATCTGCAGGACTGCATTGCACTGATGCGCAAGGAAATCACTGAATTTCCGCTGCAGTACCAGAATTTCCGCGATTAACCGCGTGTGCTGGCTAGCCTTTGTGCGCTTGGCCAGCAGCGGCTTCAAGAGGGAGGAACCATGTCTGACAACGATTTCAAAGCCGGCCTGAAGAAACTAGCCCGCTCGCGATCCGACCGCGCTATCGGCGGTGTATGCGGTGGAATTGCAAAGGTGTCCGACATACCGTCATGGATCATCCGTGCGGCATTTGTGGTTGGTGCCTTTGCAGGTGGCGCAGCTGCGTTCATCTACCTTGTATTGTGGATTTTGATGCCGGAAGAGCAGGACTAACGTAACTTTACGCAACGCATTGCAGATAAACTTCATCTGCCTGCCGGACAAGGGTATTCCTGTCTTCATACCGTATAATGAGGACGGTTGTTCTGTTTTTTGTGCAGACCCTTGCCCATCAGGAAAAAGAATGAAGTTCACACAGCGGGCCGCTCGGTTTGCATTGCGTTTATCAGGCTGGCAGCTCATCGACTTGCCGGAAGTGCCTAAAAAGGCCGTTGTCATCGGCTATCCCCATACCTCCAACTGGGATTTGCTGGCTGTCCTTTCCGGGTTGCTGGCTGTCGGGATTCGTCCGCGCTGGGTCGGTAAAGATACGTTGTTCAAAGGCCCGATGGGTCCGATCATGCGCTGGCTGGGCGGCGTCTCGGTCAATCGCCGCGAACGCACCGGCTTTGTCGATCGCATGCGCGAAGTCTTCGATCAACATGATGTCTTCCACATGGTCATCGCCCCTGAAGGCACACGTTCACGTACGGAAGGCTGGAAGTCCGGCTTCTACCGGATCGCACTAGCTGCGCAGGTGCCGTTGATTGCCGGGGTGACCGATTATCAGAACAAAAAATTGGGATTCGCAGCCGTGATTCATCTCACCGGCGACGAAGACTATGACATGGCGCAGATCGCCAAGGCCTATGAAGGCCAGAAAGGACGCTATCCGCAGCATGCATCCCCGATCAAGCTACTGAAGTAAACGCTACCCCACCACCCGCTTCACCGCCGCCCGCACCCGCTCCGCATCCATCTTCTCCATGCAGTCGAAATGCTTGAGCGGGCACTGGCGCTCGAAACACGGGCTGCAGGGTACGCCGAGCGAGACAATCTCGGCCTTATCGGTCAGCGGTGGTGTAAATCCGGGGCTGGATGAACCGTACAATGCCACCATCGGCTTATCCAGCGCCGCTGCGACATGCATCAGGCCGGAATCATTGCTCACCACCACCTTCACCAGCGACAGCAGATCAATAGCTTGATCCAGACTGGTTTTACCGGCCAGATCGACCAGTTCGACCTGCGCAGCAGACGCTATTGCCTGTGTATGCTCGACATCCTTGCCCGAGCCAAACATCCATACAGCATAGCCTTCAGCATGCAGCTGATCCGCCAGCGCCGCGAAGTGACGGGCAGGCCAGCGTTTCGCCGGGCCATATTCAGCACCCGGACAAAACGCCACCACAGGGCGATCCAGCGACAGCCCCTGTGCCACACGCGCGGCATCGGCACGCGCAGGATCAATGGCGAAACGCGGTGAGCCGACTGGCTTATGCACAGGCCCACCCTTCGCTTCCGCCAGAATTGCAAAGCGTTCCACCATCATCGGCAGTGCGGCTTTATCCAGCGGCCGTGCGTCATTGAGCAGACCGTAACGCGCCTCGCCGACAAAGCCCGTCCGCCGGGCAATACCGGCAAACCATGGCAACAGCGCAGATTTAAGCGAGTTCGGCAGTACGATGACCTGATCAAACTGTCCACGCATCGATCGCCCCAGCTTCCAGCGGTCTTTCAGACGCAGCTGGCCGTGCGCAAAGGGATTATCCAGCGTGGCATCCACTTCCGGCATACGGTCGCCGAGTGCACGTGTCCAGGCAGGTGCCATCACCGTAATGTGGCAGCCCGGACGGGTGTCTTTCAGGCGACGGTACAGCGGCTGCGCCATCACGGCGTCGCCCACCCAGCTCGGGGCGATGATCAGGATTCGGTCGGTCATGGATGGGTCTGGCAGAAGGGCAAAAGAACATAACAAAGGCGCTACGATGCACTCGCAGCGCCTTGCAGGAATGGCGCAAATTAGTGGCCGTGCGCGACTGCGCCGCCCTTCAGTACGTAGTGCGTACCGCAGTATGGGCACAGCGCCTTACCGGTTTTGCCGATATCCAGATAGACACGCGGGTGAGCATTCCACTTCACCATGTCCGGCATCGGGCAGTGCAAAGGCAGATCCTTGGCGTCGACTTCGATGTGGGTCTGGGTATTTTCTTTCAACTGGGTCATGGTGCGATCCTGTTCCAAGATGCGGAAATGGGAGCCAGAATGGCTCAAAGCGTTTCATTTTAGAACAAACTGGCTGCCAAGTCGCGGGAATAGCAGCAAACGCCACAGATTTTCACGCGACGGGTATTGGTTGGATGGATGTCTCGTGTCAAACTCGCCGCATCAAACAAGGAGATGCCCCGTGACCATTGCCTATACCTGCATGTTGATCGCTGTCGTGATGCCCTACATCTGGATTGCACTGGCCAAAGCCACCATCCGCTACAACAATCACGCGCCACGCGTTCAGGAAGACAAACTGGAAGGGTGGCGCGCACGCGCCCACTGGGCGCATCTCAACAGTTTCGAGGCCATGCCGGGCTTTCTGGCTGGCGTTTTACTCGCCGCCCATGTCGGCGTACCCGCAGATACCGTGAATACGCTGGCCATCGTATTTACCGTGGCACGTGTCGCCTATGGCCTGTGTTACCTGAAAGATCTGGCCGCATTGCGCTCGATCGTATGGTTTGTCGGTCTGGGTAGCGTCATTGCGCTGTTCGTCAAAGCCATCCAGCACTGATCAATATTCCGCCACATTGCATCCACCCATTTAAAGCCGTATCGCCATGACGTTTGACGTAGCTATCCTCACTGATGCCGCCCACCTCGCCCCTGATCTGGACGCCCCTTACAACTGCCAGATCCTACTGGAAGAAGCGTGGCTGATTCATCATCTGGCCTCGCATGGGCTGACGGCCAAGCGCGTCGCGTGGGATGACCGCAGCATCGACTGGACGCAGATCAAGGGTGCCGTCCTGCGCAGCACCTGGGATTATTTCGAGCGTCAGGCCGAATTCATCCCCTGGCTGGAAGGGGTGGGCAGACTGACCCGTCTCGTGAATCGCTACGATCTGCTGCAATGGAATCTCGACAAACATTATCTGGGTGACATGGCCGAGCAGGGCGTGGCTATTGTGCCGACCCTGTACATCGAAAAGGGCGAATCCGTTGATCTGGCTGCACGCATGCAGCAGTTCGGATGGACAAATGCGATCATCAAGCCGGTGATTTCCGGTGCTGCCCGCCTCACCTTCCGCGTCGATGCAGAGAATATCGCCGACATGCAGGTTCAGATCGACAGTATTCTGAAAGACGAAGGCATGATGCTGCAGCCTTTCATGCCATCGGTGATGAGCGAAGGCGAACTGAGCCTGATGGTCATTGACGGCAAGCATACGCACGCCATCCGCAAAACGCCTAAGGCCGGTGACTTCCGCGTACAGGATGATCACGGCGGTACGGTTCACCCGTACTTTGCCAGTACCGAAGAAATCGCCTTCGCCGAGCAGGCTGTGGCTGCATGCCCAGTGGTGCCGGCCTATGCCCGCATCGATCTGGTGCGCGACAGTAAAGGCCAGTTGCGGATCATGGAAATGGAACTGCTGGAGCCGGAACTCTTCTTCCGCTTCTGCCCGGATGCCGCCCGCCAGCTGGCAGCGGCTATTGCTGCACGTCTGGCCTGAGTATGCGCGCACGATATCGCGCCAAGGCAGCGCTGGCCGCATTCGGGGGTGACTTTTCCGCCCTGTACGATACCCGCACGCCGGAGGAAATCCGCGAGGCGTTAATGCGCTATGTGACAGCACTGGGCTTTCACTATTTCCATTATTCGGTACGATGCAATTTACGCAACGAACCCACGCAGTTCACCATGAGCAACTATCCGCAGCGCTGGCAAAATCGCTATGCCAAGCGCGGCTTCGAAAATTTCGATCCGCCGGTTCTGCACTGCAAAACACGGGTGACACCCATCATCTGGACCAACGAGCTCTACCACGACGAAACAGCGCGCAAGATTCTCGCGGGTGGCCGCCAGTACGGTTTGAATGTCGGCGTCAGTTATCCGGTGCATGCGGTCAGTGGCGAACTGGCTATTTTCAGTCTGGTCACCCGCGAGGAAGAAGATATCGCCCAGCAGTGGATTCGTCCGATGCTGGCCACCGGACACCAACTGGCACTGCACCTGCACGAGGCCGTCATGCAGATGATGGAAACTGCACCAGAAATGGGCGAACGCCGCAACAGCTGCCTGACGCCACGCGAAACCCAGTGTGTGGAACTGGCTGCGCGCGGCATGACCGCCCGCGAAATCGCCAGACAGCTTGAGATTGCCGAAACCACCGTCATCTATCACTTCAAGCGGGCAGGCGAAAAGCTGGGCACCACGGATCGCACCCGGATTGTGGCTAAGGCAATGGGACTCGGCATCATCGCCTGGGAAGAAGGGAATAAAGCCCCGCCTCCCCGACCGCAGATCAACCGCTCAACCGCACGCTGATCGGTCCGGGAACCCCGGCACGGTATCGCGGTCTACATTCATATCCGGTTCAGCCCCACGCAGGCAGACTTCGGCCAAGCACTCGATTCACACAAGACATCTCGTCTCAAGCAACACAAAAGGCAGGCTTATCATGATCACTCGTTTCAAACTCGCCACACTCTCCGTTGCAACACTGACTGGCGTTTGCATGCCGATCGCCGTGCATGCAGACTCTTACACGGATTACGGCAAGGTGACGCGCGTATCGCCCCAATATGACCGGGTCAGTGTGCCGCGCAAGCACTGCACATCTGAAACCATCACCGAAACCCGTCGCGGAGGGGATGAGCGTTCTTATGGCGGTGCAGTGGTGGGCGCAATTGCCGGGGGTTTACTGGGTAGCCAAGTAGGTGGCGGCAATGGCAAAACGGCTGCAGCGGCGGTTGGCGCGGCTGTTGGCGCACTTGCAGGCGATCACATTGATAATCGTGATCGCCGTGAAACCGTAGAGGAAGTGCCGCGGGAAGTTCAGCGCTGCCGCCGCGTAGACGCCTATGAAGAGCGCGTTGTGGGCTATCAGGTCACCTACGATTACCGTGGTCAGCAATACACCACCTTCATGCGCAATGATCCGGGTCGTGAAGTGCGTCTGCGCGTGTCGGTTGAGCTGGATCAGTAAGGTCACACAAACAGGTACATCGCTTCTGGTTGATATACAGGTAAAATGACGTGCGAATCTTTTCCGACAAGCTGAGTGCCATCCGCGTGCGACACGCATCGATGATCGCGCTGCTTGCCTGCGCCCTGTGTACCTTGCCCGCAATGGCTAAAGCCACTGCTGACGATGCTGCACAAACCGCCAAGAAAATCACCGGCGGACGGGTCATGACCATAGAGCGCGTCACCGAAAAGGATCATGATTGGTGGCGCGTCAAGGTGATGACCAGCAAGGGACAGGTTCGCATCATTTTGATTGACGTAGAAACCGGCAAGCCGGTTCAGGAACCACATGCGCCTGCTGATCATTGAAGACGAAGCCCAACTGCGGCAATCCCTGAAATCCAGCCTGGAAAAAGAAGGCTATCGGGTCGATGAAGCCGCAGATGGCGAAGATGGCCTGTTTCAAGCCACTGAATATCCGCTGGATCTTGCAATTGTCGATCTCGGCCTGCCCAAAATGAGTGGCAAGACCGTGATTGAGAAATTACGCGCCAGCGGCAGTACCCTCCCCATTCTGGTACTCACCGCACGAGGCAGCTGGCAAGACAAGGTCGCCGGCCTCGAGGCGGGTGCAGATGATTATCTGGTCAAGCCCTTCGAATTTCCGGAGCTGCTGGCGCGCGTCAAGGCACTGCTGCGACGCAGCCTCAAGAGTGCCTCCGACAAACTCGACTTCGGCCCGATCAGCATCGACTTTTCCGGCCAGCAAGCCTATCTCAAGGGTGCGGAACTGGAGCTGACCACCTTTGAATACCGCATGCTGGAAATGCTGGTACGCGAACGCGATCGTGTCGTCAGCAAACAGCAACTGGCTGACTACCTCTATCCCCACGATGAAGACCGTGACAGCAATGTCATTGAAGTACTCATTGGCCGGCTGCGCCGCAAACTCGATCCAGACGGACTGCTCACCCCCATCGAAACACTGCGTGGTCGTGGCTATCGTTTTATGCTGAAGACCGCATCTTGAGCACTAAGCAGCACCGCGGCATTTCCATCCGATTCCGGCTGATTGCGGGTGCCTCCTTGGTACTCGCCTTCTTCCTGATCGGCGCCGCGTTCTCGCTCGAACGAGCCTTTACCGAAAGCAGTCGCAGCAATCGCTTCGCCAAGTTGCAAAGCGATGTCTTTTTGTTGATTGCCGCCACAGAAATCGACCAGCAAGGTTTACTGGTCATGCCGTCGCATCTGCAAGATGAGCGTTTCATGCTGCCCGGTTCCGGACTGTATGCCAGTGTATCCAATCCCAAAATGAATGAGGAATGGCAATCTGCATCATCCATTGGCAAGCGCGTACCGTATATCCGGAAGCTTGATCCCGGTCAGTGGCGTTTCAAGGAACTTACCGATGGCAAACAGCGTTATCTGAATGCCAGCTGCGGCGTACATTGGAGCGAAGGCAAGGCCAGCGTCGATCTGACGTTTTCTGTCAGCGAGGATGTGTCCGACTTTCAGGCCGAGTTGCGCGGCTTCCGCGAAACCCTGTGGGCCTGGCTGGGCGGCACCGCACTGATGTTGTTGATTGCACAGGCCGCACTGCTGGGCTGGGGTCTGGCGCCACTTGCTCGCGTTGCACGCGAGTTACGGGATATCGAAGAAGGTAGGCAATCTGCTATTGAAGGGAAATACCCACAAGAGCTGGCTGGTCTTACCTCGGGCTTGAACGATCTGATCGAACAGGAGCGCGCGCGCCAGAAACGCTACAAAGACACGCTGGCCGATCTGGCGCATAGCCTGAAAACACCGCTTGCGGTGCTGCGCGGCGCGTTGCAAACGCCAACCGACCTCGAACAAACGGTCGATGAGCAGGTGCAGCGCATGGACAAGATTGTGCAGCACCAGCTTGGTCGTGCTGCCGCCAGCGGCACGGCGACCTTTGCGCCCAAGATTCTGTTGCGCCCGATTCTGGTACGCATTACCGACTCACTGGCTAAAGTGTATCGTGAGCGGCAGCTCAGCTTTACCATTGCCTGCGATCCTGAACTCATGGTTCGGATTGACGAGGGTGACGCCTTCGAGACGCTGGGCAATCTGCTTGATAATGCCGGCAAGTGGGCAAAGGGTCAGATTCAGGTAACCGCAGCGTTCGACTCCGGCCATCTGCGTATTGAAATTGAAGATGATGGCCCCGGCATTGCCGATCCGGAACTCGTCCTGCAACGCGGTGGTCGCGCCGACGAACATGTGCCAGGTCATGGCATTGGCCTCACCGTAGTGGCAGATATCGTAGCGGCCAACGGTGGCACCCTGACCATTTTGCATAGTCAGACGCTAGGCGGGGCGCTGATCCGGCTAGACTTCCCCACCATCCGCCCTCCTTCGCAAAAGCTCGCTGGTCAGCTGACCCGCTTTGACCGCCCTCACTGACATCTGTTTGTCACGTAACTGAGGCACGATGCGGCCACTTGAGACCTTCGCCAGGAATCGGTGGCTCCAGCCCGGTCGAGCCTGAAGCATCGGGCACCAGTTTCCTGCACAGCGCCCATCCACAGATGGGCGTTTGTCATTTCCGGCACCAGCACTTTCAATTGCGTTTTTACCCTGACCTTAACCGATTTTATGTCTACGATAAAAAGTCAGACGTGCATAAAGTCGGACAGCTGCGCCGCGAGCGCATCCGGCAACAGGGAGATTCTCATGGGACATATGGAGGCAATTGCCGAAGGGCTCGACGCGTGGTCGATCGAATCCATCTGCCGGGGTGAGCACCCCGATCCATTCAGCGTCCTCGGACCGCATCACGATGGCAAACGCCTGTGGATTCGTGTCTGGCAACCCGGCGCCCTTCAGGTCAATGCCATTGATTCAGTGGGACACGTACTGTCGGAATTATCACAGCTCGATCCTAGAGGGTTATTCGCAGGTGTGCTATCCACGGACGACACCCGCCCCGCCTATCGCCTGAGTGTGTTGCGTGAGCAGGGAACACAGGAACTGGAAGACCCTTACCGCTTTGCACCATTGCTGCAACAGGATGATCTGGCTGCATGGTCAGCCGGTCAGCATGCAAAGCCATGGGAAATATTTGGCGCACAACTATGCGATGTTGCAGGCACGTCCGGTTGCCTTTTTTCGGTGTGGGCACCGAATGCGCGCCGCGTAGCCGTTACGGGTGACTTCAATCGCTGGGATACCAGCCTGCATGCCATGTACCTGCATCGGGATGCCGGTATCTGGGAGATTTTTGTGCCTGGCGTACAGGCAGGTATGCATTACCGATTCGATATCATGAACTGGCAGGGACGCCACGAACAGCATAATGATCCCTTTGCACTGGAAGTCTCCGATTCACCTCAATTTCTGTCCGTCGTCACACGGCACGTTCCGCGCACCGCCGCGCGCGCGCTCATGCCAGCCGGCGCAGAATCAGCCGTCAGCATCTACGAACTTGATCTGGCAGCATGGCAAACCGCATTTGGCCCCACACAAGGCAATTGGACGACGCTGGCCGCCAATGTCCTGCCCTGCGTACAGTCGCTTGGCTTCACGCACATTTGCCTGCTGCCCCTGTCCAGCCATGTACTGGAAGGGATACAGGGGCTGCGCAGCGTAGATCGCTTCGCGCCTGCGCCGCGCTTTGGCACGCCCGAAGGCCTGCATCACTTCGTAGCCGAAGCGCATCGTGCAGGCATTGGCGTGATCATGGACTGGAGCGCCACGCTGTTCCCTAGCGATCAACACGGGCTGGGGCATTTCGACGGCACCCATCTATTCGAACATCCCTGTCCGCATGAAGATTTCGTGCATGCCGCACCACGATTCAACTATGGACGGCCAGAGGTATCCAACTACCTGATGGCCAGCGCACTCTACTGGCTGGAACATTACGATCTGGATGGCCTGCGCCTGCATGGACTTTCCGCCATTCTGTACAACGATGATGCACGTCCGGCTGGGGAATGGATTCCGCATGGGCACAGCGGCCTGGAAAATCTGGATGCAATACATTTCCTGCAAAGCCTGAATCGGCGGATTGCAGCCTGTAAACCTACTGCAATTGTGATTGCCGAAGAGGATACAGCCTTTGCGGGTATTACCCGTTCAGCAGAATTTGGAGGATTAGGATTTCACTACAAGGCCAACGACGTCTGGCTGAATGACACGCTCACTTACTTGCGACGCCAGCCATCACATCGCCGATTCCATCATCACGAAATTACATTCGGCCCCTCGGCTGCGCACGCCGAGCGGCATCTACTGTCGCTTTCTTACCGACAGCTTGGAAAAGAACTCGGAGCGCTCTACAGCAAAATGCCGGGCGATGGCGAGATACGCTTTGCCAATCTGCGTACATTTCTGGCCTTTATGTGGTGTCACCCAGGCAAAAAGTCGCTGTTTATGGGCAGCGAATTTGCGACGCCTGCTCCCTGGTTGCCGGAAAAGCCCTTTGATCGATCTCACGAACAGGCGCCGGGGCATCGCGGTATTCGGGCGCTGGTTGCCTGCCTGAATCGATGCTACCGGGATCACGCTGCGCTGCACGAACTGGATTGCAGCGCGGGCGGATTCGAGTGGATTTCACAAGATGACGCAGACCATGCCACGCTGGCCTTTGTGCGCCATAGCCATACCGGAGAGAGCGTGCTGGTGATCTGCAATTTCTCGCAGGATCGCCACCCAGAATATCGGGTTGGCCTCCCGAGGCCGGGCACCTGGCAACGCATCTTGCATACAGAGGATGCTGCCTTTGAAGGCAGCGGCCAAGTCGGCCCCGACGCGCTTCAGTCTGAAGACATGGCGATGCATGGCAAGCCGGTCAGTGCCTGCTTGCCCATGGCACCACTCTCGGTATGTGCGTTTCAGTTCTGTGCGTCGGATGCGGGATAACGATTCCCGCGTTCGATCATCACACCCACGCGACCTACCTCGTGCAGGATGCCGAGCTTGGTGACGCACACCTTGACCCATGGCGAGCCAAAATGCTGCATGGTATCGGCCGCAATATGCTCGGCCAGACGTTCCAGCAACAGAAAATGCTGCTCGGCCAGCTGCGCACGCAGACGATCCACGACTTGGGCGTAGTCGATCGTATCGTTGAGTTCGTCGGAAAAACAGGCCTTGGGTGAAGGCATGCCAATTTCCAGATCAATCTCGACCACCTGAGGCGCGATACGCTCCCAGTCATACACCCCGATCAGGGTCTTGGCTTTCACGCCATGCAGATAAATGATGTCCATACTTTGACTCGCTACAACACAGCGTGTGGACCAGATGCGGTCGGCGCCGGATAATCACAGGCGTGCATTCAGCGCCACGCCCGAACGGTAAAGACGTGCAGTGACGGCAAACAGGCCCTACAATGCTCAACCCGCCATTGTAAAGGAAATCCTGATGTCGCCCTATGTCTTCGTGTTGATCGCCTACCTGATCGGCTCGCTTTCTTTCGCCGTGATTGTCAGCCGGGCCATGGGCATGGATGACCCCCGCAGTTATGGTTCGGGTAATCCCGGTGCCACCAACGTACTGCGCAGCGGCCGCAAAGTCGCGGCGCTACTGACTTTACTGGGCGACACACTCAAGGGTGTGATCGCCATGCTGATCGTTATTGCCCAGCATGCCGACGACTCACTTCTGGCCATGACCGCGCTCGCCGTCACCATTGGTCATATGTGGCCCATCTTTTTCAGATTTCAAGGTGGTAAAGGTGTCGCCACGGCAGCAGGCGTATTGTTCTGCATAGACTGGCGTCTTGGCATGATCGTCCTGACCGTCTGGCTGCTGCTGGCGTTTGTGCTGAAAATTTCCTCGCTGGCAGCCATTATCGCCGCCCTTGTCGCCCCCATTGCCTGCTGGTTCCTGCTTCCGGGACATCAGGCAATCTTTGGTGCCGTACTCGCGATTTCTGCCTTGTTAATTCAGCGCCACAAACAGAACCTGCTCAATCTCATCTCAGGAAAGGAAGGGAAAATTGGCGAAAAATCAAACACTTCCGAATCTGAAAACCAATCATCCTGACAGGCCTGTGTGACTCTTTGACGACGAATGTTGTGTTCTGAAAGCGCACCGCAACCAGAACACAACACTCCCGATTTTTCCTTGAATCGTCGTTTTGCTCGTCTATTCTCCAAGCTCCCTCTGCGAAAAGCATGACAAGGAGCATACGATGCACGACCCGATTGGATTCTTTCAAATACAGGCGTTGCGACTGTGTCACCTACTTGGCCAACGCCGTGATATCACCATCATGCCCGAGCTGGATCGCGATATACCGCCATTTCTGCGTAAGGCGGGTCAGCCGGGATCGCGCCTGCACGATATCCGCTGGCAGGTTGAAACCCGCGCGCATTGATCACTCATCGTCAATAAGCAACAGCGAGTGTCGTTCAGGCACTCGCATTTTCACCAAGCAGTCACTAGAATTCCTCATCCCGTGATTGTTTGAGTTAGACCATGTCCACCACCCGTTTTGCCGGCAGCGATCGGTATATCGCCACTCAGGATCTGATGCTGGCCGTCAATGCAGCCATCACGCTCTCTCGCCCTTTATTGATCAAAGGTGAACCGGGCACAGGCAAAACCATGCTGGCCGAAGAACTTGCTGCCTCGCTGGGTAAACGCCTAATCCAGTGGCATATCAAATCGACCACCAAAGCGCAGCAAGGCTTGTATGAATACGATGCCGTCAGTCGCCTGCGCGATGGTCAGCTGGGTGATGCAAAGGTGCACGATATCGGTAACTACATCGTGCCGGGCAAACTGTGGGAAGCCTTCACGGCGGACGAGCAGTGCGTACTGCTGATCGACGAAATCGACAAGGCAGACATCGAGTTTCCCAACGATTTGCTGCGTGAACTCGATCAGATGAGCTTTTTTGTCTACGAAACCGGACAAACCATCACCGCCAGACATCGCCCCATCATTATCATTACCTCCAACAACGAGAAGGAGCTGCCGGATGCATTCCTGCGTCGCTGCTTCTTCCATTACATCCGCTTCCCGGACCCGGAAACGATGCGAACTATCGTAGATGCACATTTTCCAGATCTACGTAGCGAGTTACTGAACGAAGCATTGCAGCAGTTCTACGCGGTTCGCAATCTGCCCGGCCTGAAGAAAAAGCCCTCCACATCCGAACTGATCGACTGGATTCGACTGCTGCTCGCCGATGACACCGATCCGGCCACACTCAGACAAGCCGATCAGCCCCCACCCATGACAGGCGCCTTACTGAAAAACGAACAGGATCTGCAGCTACTGGATCGATTGATCAAAGTGGTTCAGGGGCGTCGATAGCACTAGGTTCATGATTCACAGTCGCGGCAAATGCCTCCCCACGCGGAGATATCAGGGCATTTGTCGTGATCACCCCCTGAGAAAGCGCATCCACCTCCGGGACAGGCTCACATTCATCCTTTTTCATCTTCTGGCCATCCTGGCAGAAATACACGGAAACGGGGCGCCGGGAGGGATGCAGGAAGCGCAGCATATCGTTCGCATGCTCCACATACATGGCTCGTGCGAGTAAAGGCGGTGAGAAATGCTGATCACTACGTGTCATCAGCCAGTTGTATAGCTTGGGTCTACCTTTTACGCTCGCCGCTTTTGTAACTTTGTCATGCGAGCCATGAAACCCAAGCGATGCGGTACGTAAATCCGCATTTGCAGAAAATGCACGTACCTTCCCCCCCATGAACATGATCGCACAGGACGACGCACAGCGACCTTCAAGCAGTGTGGCCACTCCGCTGGATTCAATTTGGGCGGCAATACTATACCCTGCCTTGAGGTCTCCACCCCGACTGTCTCTGAACAACACACGCTCGACTTGCCCGGCGGTCATCATGTCAGCAAACAGCGAAGCGTCCTCCGGCACGACAGAACCAGAGACAATCAGCGTTGTACCTTCCATCCGCATCGACATTGCCTGCACAGATAGGCTGTGTACACTCGCCAGCCAAATGATTGGAATCAAGGTGTGCTTCAAATGTATTTTCCGGAAAAATGTTGGTGATCTGCCGCATGAGCAGCGGCAAGTCTGCACGAATTGAGCCTGATCAACTACACTTGTCACGCAATCCCGTATTGTTTGCCATGAAATGCAAGATGTTTGCACGATGCGTCACTATCGCATGGTGCGGCCTGCCCCCATCATTTGCCCCCGAAATGGAGTTTTCATGAACGCACGTCGTCAATTCATGTTGAAGCTGATCCCGGCTGCCGGTCTCGCAGCAGTTGCCCCGCGCCTGCTGGCTGCAGGTCCGGACAAAGTGTCCGAAGCAGATCAGCAAGCGCAAAGCCTGGGTTACAAGTTGGATGCCGGTAAAGTCGACAAGTCCAAATTCCCCAAGTTTGCAGCTGGTCAAGCCTGTTCGGGTTGCCAATTGTTCCAAGGCAAGCCGGCTGACGCCTTTGCACCTTGCCCGATCTTTGCCGGCAAGCTGGTTGCAGGCAAGGGCTGGTGCAGCGCCTGGGTGAAGAAGGCCTAAGCGCCATCCTGCTCATCGAAAAGGCAGCCACATGGCTGCCTTTTGTTTTTTCACCATCTACATTTCAGATCCAAACTGAATTTACAGGTTTTTTATTCGTGCCTTGCTAAAGTCAATGTCAGGCCATTGCACGGGATGACGCACCAATAACACGCGGCACAAGCACCAATACGGTGCAGGCGAGCATAGCACACCAAATCAATAATAGCTTTAAAATCAGCTGGTTATGCAATTTATCATTGCTGGCACAGCATTTGCTGACAGATGAGTCAACAACACGATGCTATCGCCCTGCACCACTGGACATCACCCCGTCCAGTACATGACAACCCGCGGCTCAACAAGTGCAAGGATCGATACCAGCGATCACCCCGGGCACCGATTTTCATTTTTGCACTTCCCATTATTCAAAGGACCCTGACATGCAAATCAAGACTCGCCTGACCTCCAAATCGCTTGCCCTGCTGATGACATCGGCGCTCACCATGGGTATCGCCCACGCTGAAGATGCAGCCCCAGCCCCTGATTACACCTTCACGGGCAACGCCAGCCTGACGTCTGAGTACATTTATCGTGGCATTGCGCAAACCAACAACAAGGCCGCCATTCAGGGTGGATTTGATTTTGCGCACAAGAGTGGCTTCTATCTGGGCACCTGGGGCTCAAGCATCAGCTGGCTGTCCGATGCAGGCGCTGGTAGCTTCCCTACCGAGTTGGATGTATACGGTGGTTACAAAGGCGCGGTGACAGATGACATTGGTTTTGATGTAGGCGGCCTGCAGTACTACTACCCAGGCAAGCTGAATGATGGCTTTTTCAATCCGAATACGTTTGAAGTCTACGGCGCACTCACCTGGAAGTTCGCCACACTGAAGTATTCGCGTACGACAGGCAACCTATTTGGTACGGCAACCGCCACCACCAACAGTCACGGCAGTGGCTATGTTGATCTGACGCTGGCACCCGATCTGGGTGATGGCTGGATTGCAACGGCTCATATCGGTCGCCAGACTGTGACACATTTTGGTGATGCATCCTACAACGACTGGAAACTTGGAATCGCCAAGGATGTAGGCGTTGGTACCGTATCTGCCGCTGTCAGCGGCACCAATGCCAAGGGTGATCAGGGCGAATTCTATCGCAATGCCTATGGCACCAATCTGGGCAAGACCCGCTTTGTACTGAGCTTTACCAAGACAATGTAAATCACACCTTACGGGGTCGCCCCAACAGGCGACCCTGTTATATCCCACGTCCTCTTGCAGGCATACGCCGCTTCGCGCATCATCCCGTCCGTTCTGCAATAAAGACGGGAAAACCATGTCCGGCCAGCACGGTCTGCGCATTCGCGAACGGATCACCCACACCTTGCGCACCTCGAGCCAGCATTGGACGTATCCATGGCTCACGGGTTGTCTGGCGTTTTTGTCTACCATTACCGTTATGATGCCGGTATCAACCATTTTGTCGGTTGCCGTCCTCATCAATCCACGTCGATGGCTGACGCTCTATATCTTCACCACACTGGGTGCATCACAGGGCGGAGCACTGCTCGTTTGGGCGACTCAACTTTATGGCCTGGATCTACTGGACACACTGTTCCCTGGCATCATGGCTGGCGACACGTGGCAGCATGCTCAGACGCAGGTGGGACGCTATGGTGCCGCCGCAATTGCAGTGATCTCTGCCACGCCATTCCCGCAAACACCCGCCCTGATTGTCAGTGCCCTTGCGGGCATGTCTCCGCTTACCGCCATGCTGGCTCTGATGATAGGCAAAGCGGCCAAATACGGGGTGGTTGCGATCACCTGCTCACGCTTCCCGCATTTACTGACCCGCTGGTGGCCGCACAATCGGTGAGGTCACTTTGTGATTCGCCATATGGCCTAGATAGGCGATCAGGTCAGCCAACTCGCCATCATTCAGAATGGCGCGATCAAAGGTCGGCATTTTGGCCGTTGGCCAGGTTCGAATAGACTGCGGATTACGGATATATTTGGCCAATATATCATCACGGAAATATTCAACCGGATTCATCGGCACATTTAAGTCCGGACCAAGCCGCGCATCCCCCGCGAGATTCAGCGTGTGGCAGGCAAAGCAATGCGTGGTAAACATCTTGAATCCATGCTGCACCCGCTCTCCGGCATCCTTCGGCACAATCATTGGCCAGCGTTTGACCAATGGTGCCTGTACGGAGATTTTCACAATCTGGTAAGGCCATTGCTCAGGTACGATTTTGCCTGCCTCCGGCTGGGTCCACACCAGATAAAACGGGCCAGCACTTTCTGTTTGATTGGGCAGCTTGGGCCAATGCTGCTTACCTTCAATCGCCAGCCACGCACGCGCGCCCTTCTCATCCTGAGCCAGCAATGGTGCGGCAGACAGGGTGGCTGCAAAACCATCGGCAGCAATAAACTGAACCTCATCATCCGGCTGAATACCTGCTTGCCGCAAAAGATGGGCCACAGGAATCGCCTGGTATCGCATAGGCTGGTGATAGGCCACATCGTCTGGTATCACGATGCTGGCAACACGCTCTCCCGCCACCAGTCGCGCCCCTTTAAGCTGTTCGACTCCCTTGGTGCCCCGGATTTCCAACGTCGCGGCATTCGCCACCAGCGCTGCGCCAAGCAAACTGGACGTAAACAAAGTAGTCAGCTTATTCATAGTGGATGTCTCACTCCCTCGAGTCTACCGCCCAGATGAATCAACACGCAGTCGATGTTCAGGCTATATATTTGAATTACATCGCAGGACAATATCATGCCTGATTTACCCTTTGCGCTGATTGCTGTCTTGGTAGCTGCAATCATCGCCGCCCTGTCTCTCGCACGTCATGCAGTGCTGAAGCAGTGCCGCCAAACCGTATTAGTGACCTACGCCAGTCAGTCAGGGACGGCTTATACCATTGCAAAACACACTGTTGCTCATTTGCAGCATATCGGCCTGAGCACACGTCTTCGTCCCATACATGCGCTCAAACCCACTCAATTCGGACGTTATGCAGCAACACTTATCATCGCCAGTTCATTTGGCCAAGGCGAGCCGCCTGATCATGCCCGCCCTTTTCATGCGCATTTGGCGCACTCGATAGACCTGTCAGACGTATGTTTTGCGGTGCTTGCACTTGGCGATCATCGCTATCAGCACTTCTGTCAATTTGGACGATCCATTGCAGCATGGATGCAGGCAAACGGTGCAAAGCTGATCTGTCCGGTCATCGAGGTGGATAACGAGTGCAAAGATGCGGTAGAGGCTTGGTACAAAAGGATTCAGAAAATAACAATCGACAGACACTGAAAGTCAAGCAATGCAAAATTTTCCGCAACAAATTGCACAATAAACTCATCTTTTTTGCAACACATCCATTCCAACCTCCCTCCATTCAGACCTATCCCTATACAATTCGGCGCGCCTTGCTCTGCGTTTTGGCAAGCAAGGGCAAGTCGACACAAAAAATAAACAGTGTTGTTCAGCAGTACGATTTGAGGAGAAGGTGCTCATGCAGCCCATGAAGAAACTCGCCCTGGCTCTGGCTTTAGGGCTTCCGGCATTGCTGGCCGGTTGTGGTGTCGGAAGCAACGACACATCCACTCCAGCTCCGACGCTCGAAATGAGCGCATCTGATAACACAGTGCTGGTTAACCAGATTATCAATTTCTCGGCCATCCAGCCTAGCAATGACCCGAACACAGCCAAGTACAGCTGGGATTTCGGCGATGGTACCAGTGCCTCCGGCGCAGCCGTCAGCAAATATTTCAGCAAGACCGGCGACATCACCGTCACCGTCACCGCCAGCAATGCAGGCGGCACGACTAAGGCCACAAAAGTGGTGCACGTGATTACGGCCCCGGTGGTTGCGCGCGCCAACAATACGCTGCTGCCTGACTGCGCGGGCGTCAATTGCGCCATCGATGCCAAGGGCAAGTATTCGGGCTCGGGCGTCGGCGTCTGGCGTTATCACAATGCAAGCGCCGGTACTGCCAATGTAGATGTCGCGATTCCGGGCGTACCCGCCGGGAAAAACGTGACTTTGGTCTTTACCAATGGCACAGCCTATAGCTCAAGCACCCTGCCAGACACCGGCCTGCGTGCTGATATCACCGACGCGGGCAACGATGCGGGTGCAGGACAATTGCCGTCTACGCTTGAAGAGCGTGATGATGCATTCCACTCGCAGATCTTGCGTAAGAGTCAGGACGTGGCTGCCAAGCTGCCTGCGCTCAATACCCTGCCTCGCGCTGCATCCACGGTGCATGCGAACTTCCGCGCCCGCGCAGTCACTCAAGTCAAAAAGGGTGATACCCACACCTGGTACGACACCTTTGTTGACACAGGTGCTGTTGGTCACAAATCCACCGTTTACGATACATGCGAAGGCGCCAACGGCCGTCGTATCGTCTTCTGGCTGGATAGCGCAGCTCAAGCTGCAGTGGGCGTCAACAACCCGTCCATGAGCACCCTGATGTCGACGTTCTGTGGCTCGCAAGGCGGCTTCGCTCGCACAACCGCCATCATGGGCGATGTGTGGGGTCTGAAAGAGACTGAAGGTTACGAAGACTATGTGATCCAGGATCAGGCAAATGCACCGGCCGATGTCAATGTTGCCATCGTAACAGTACCCTCAACCGTCGGTTGGGCTGGCTACTTCTGGGGTGTCAACACACTGACAACCGGTTATGCACAGTATGCCTTGCAAGATCCAACGGTCATCTCCAATGAGGCCAATGTCTTCTTCGTCAATGCAGGTACATTGCTGGAGAGTCCGTCATTCGTGGTATCCACTTTGAATCATGAGCTGACCCACATGATCAACTGGTACCAGCGCAATATCGTGAACGGATTGCGTCACGCATCGTGGCTGGAAGAAACCTCCGCCATGATGATTGAAGACATCGTGGTGCCGAAGCTGCAAAAGAACAACTTCAAGATCCTGAACGGCCGTATGCCCAGCTACTTCTACTCTGGCGCTGGCACCGACTACATCAACTGGCCTTCCTTGAGCGGTCCTAACTATGCGATGGGCGGTTCCTTCGGTGCATTCCTTAACCGCCGCTACGGCGTGAAGCTGTTCAAGCAAATCCTGACAGATTGTATGGACACAGGCACACCGATCAGCAGCTACAAGTGTCTGGATGGCCTCATCAAGCAAAATGGTGGCGCAGGCATTTCCGATGAGCTCGTCCGCATGGGTACCACGGTTTATGGCGGCATGCCTGATACCCAGGCTCCATTCGGATACGGCTACCCGACCATGCAGTCCGATGACTACACCCTGTATTCACGCAATACTGCAGCCTTTGACGGTATTCGTCCTGCCACGTCGCCCAAGCTGAAGAAATTCAGCTCGACCTCGCATGCGTACATTACCGACACCGACAGCACGCACTTCACTGCTGCTGGCTACGTCCGTAACAAGGTTGCCGTACCTGCAGGTACAACGCTGACGATCGTGGTTCGCTAAACTCGAGTCATCATTAAATGCGAAGCCGGTTCACCGTGAGGTGCACCGGCTTTTTTATGGGTGCGATATCGGTGTGCAGCTTGACATTTCAGACGTATCCCTGTGCAATACGCACTTCGGAAACAAGAGAGGCGCCTTGCCCAGGCTAGGCCAGTGAGGGATTCGAGTCCCGCAGAACTGGTTGAATGGGGTGCAAGGCCGAAGCGTCGGGTTGCTTGAACAACCTGCCGCTGGTCACAGAGGCTGAATCCTCTGGACTGTCATCGCATCTGGCGATGGAGTGCTCTTGGCAAGTCTTTCGCATGCGCTCGCGCATGGTCTCGTCTTTGCCGCACTACACCCTCTCTCCGTCCCGAGTAATTTACTTTACGGAATGGAGAATCCCCTTGAAGCGCATTGCCCATACCAGTCTGTGGACTGCCCTGATTACCCCGATGCATGCCGACGGATCACTCGATCTGGCCAGCCTGACTGCCCTCCTGCACGAACAAGCAGCCGCCGGAAATGGCGTGATTCTGCTCGGATCGACCGGCGAAGGTGCCAACCTGTCGACCGAAGAGCGTAAAACCATCCTAACACACGCTACCGGCCTGAATCTGCCGATTCCTGTCATGACCGGCGTGGGCGGATTAGAACTGCACACCCAGCTGGAGTGGCTGGCCTTCTGCGAAACCTTGCCGCTCGCGGGCTATCTGATGGTGACACCAATCTATGCCAAGCCGGGCGCCAAGGGACAGGCAAAGTGGTTCCGCACCTTGATGGACGCGGTCAGCAAGCCTTGCATGCTGTACAACATCCCTTCGCGTGCGGGCGTTGCCATGCCGGATGAAACCATCGAATCGCTGCTGGATCATCCGAATTTCGCGGCAGTGAAAGAATCAGGCGGCGATCCTGCGCGCTTTGCCAGCCTGCAACAACGCTTCCCGCAGATTGCGTGGTACTCCGGAGATGATGTGTTGTTTGGCGAACACGCTCGCCTGGGCGCATCCGGATTGGTCTCGGTGGCCAGCAATGTCTGGCCACAGGAAACTGCGTACGTGGTCAAGCGTGCCCTGAGTGGTCTGGGTGGTGATGTGGGGCCGCTGCTGCGCGAAGTATCCGAATCCCTGTTTGCCGCACCAAACCCGATTCCAGCCAAAGCCATCATGCACGAGCAGGGTCGCATCAGCAGCCGAGAACTGCGCCTGCCTTTGTGTGCTGAAGAGCTGGCCTCGACCGAATTACAGCGCTTTGCTGACAGCCTGATCAAGGGTGCGGTACTGCGTCTGGCCGAACCATCTGTCGTTGCCTAAGCCTTCCATGGGGCGGCTCAGCCGCCCCTGATGTGTCAATCAAGCCACATCACACGCGCATTAAATAGACAATTCATTCTAGACAAACTATTCTACGATTCAGCCGCATTCAACTCCGACTGGATCGCCCGTGAACTTCTCCGCCAGCCCCAAACCCACCAGTGCCGAGCTAGAGCTGCTCCGCACCCTGTGGCATACCGGCCCTGCCACAGCCAAGCAGGTTCACGAACACCTCTTGCCCGAGCGTCCGGATCTGTCCTACGCCAATGTGCTGCGCCTACTGCAAATCATGCATGGGAAAGGATTGCTGCTGCGCGATGAAAGCCAGCGATCACATGTGTATGCACCGGCACAGGAGCAGGGCTCCATGCAAACCAGTCTGGTACGCGATTTGATCAATAAGGTCTTTGCAGGCTCAGGCAAGGCACTCGTTCTCACTGCATTGCGCAGCGGCCAGCTTAGCGCCTCGGAGCGGGCAGAAATCGAATCCCTTCTCAAAGACAAGCCGGAGTAAGCCGTGCCCTTGCACTTGATGATTCATGCTCTTGGCTGGACACTGATTCACTCACTCTGGCAAATCGCACTGATTTGCTGCCTATGCGGCGTGATCCAGGTCTGCTTCAGAAACAGCCATCCGCGCCGTCGCTATGTTGTCTGCCTCATTGCGTTGCTGGCTTGCGTATTATTTCCTGTCGCCGAATTCACCACCCGCCTGATGGCAATCCGGGAGGCAGGCGGGCTTGCAACGATGCACATGACATCGCAAGCAGCAGATACGCTCAGCCGCTGGATAGCCTTCACCGAGGCTAATTTGAATGCATGCGTCAGCCTCTGGGCCATCGGCGTAATTTTCATGGGTGCACGCATGACCTCGGGTCTGGTCTGGCTCCATGCCATGCGACGCGCGGGTCACCGTATGCCCGACCTGGAACGTCGCATCGCCCCCTTTATGGCCCGACTCAATATCCGTCGCGACATTATGGTTCGTGCGGTAGATCACCTCACCACCCCGATGACGTTCGCCACCTTTCGACCAGTCATTCTGGTGCCTGTTGCGCTGCTCGGACAGATCTCGCCTCATTATCTGGATGCATTACTGGCGCATGAACTCGCCCACATCAAACGATTTGATTACTGCATCAACATTTTACAGGGAATGGTAGAAACCCTTTTATTCTTCCATCCCGGCATCTGGTGGCTATCGCGCTCGGTTCGTCATTTACGCGAAGAAATCGCCGACGATCTGGCAGCAAGTGCACTCGATGACGCCTGCGTATTAGCACACGCACTCAATGAGCTCGAACAGTTTCAATCTTCCCCCCATCCACTCGCACAATCCGCCCATGGAGGAGCACTCGTGTCCCGTATCAAACGACTGGTTCGCCCCGAACGCCGGGCGATCAGCTGGAAAATGACCTTTCCAGTGATCGGCCTAGCAGCCACCTGCCTGATTGCTCAGGCAAAGCCGACCCATCCTCATCCAGTCCCTGCCAAGGCAGAAAGTGTGGTCGCCGCCGCAACGACGTCAGAGGCGACGCCCATCCGGGCAGCTGCACTGCGTTCTGCCAATGTACTGGTTGTCGATGAAGATTCCGGCAAAGTACTCGTGGAGAAGAACGCGGATCATATCGTCCCCATTGCCTCCCTAACCAAGTTAATGACCGCCATGGTGATTCTGGATGCTCGTCAAAATATGAGCGAGGCCATTCAGATCGATAAGGCTGATGTCGACACCCTAAAGCATTCAACCTCGCGCGTTCCCGTCGGCGCAAAACTCCCTCGCCGCGAAGTGTTGCAACTGGCACTGATGTCCTCCGACAATCGTGCAGCGAAAGCATTGGCTCGAAACTATCCGGGTGGTTTGCCAGCTTTCCAGCGTGCCGTTCAATCCAAAACGCGAACCTTGGGCATGCAGCACACCACAATTCTTGAACCTACCGGTTTATCACCTGCGAATACGTCTACTGCCAGCGACCTGATCAAAATGGCGGAGGCGGCCGCAAAATACCCGGAGATCAGTGATGTCACCACAGACTCGCGTGAAATCATCAAGGTAAAGGGGCGTCAGGTGGAGTACCACAATACCAACCATTTTGTGGGTAAAAAGGGGTGGGAAATCCTGCTTTCCAAAACCGGCTATACCGTCGAGGCGGGGCGCTGCATGATCATGCGACTCAAATCTGCAGGCAAGCGATTCACCATGGTCTTGCTCAATGCGGATGGCTCAGCGACACGTGCCCGCGACATTATGAATATTAGAAAAATGCTGGAAAAACAGGGCTAAAGCTAACAGCACAAGCATCGTCAAAGTGCAACAGGTGCAGCGTAATACCGCTGCACTTGAACCATTCATTTCTCTCAGCACGACACGCCAAGGCGAATTTGCAACACCGTTCAAAGAATCATTTGTCTTATTTGATTTTGGTTTACCCATCGATGGGTAATTGACGCTAATCTCAATCCCAGTCGCGACCACGCGGTCAAAAACCTGACGGGGAACGGATGATTGATGCGAGGAAGGATTTAGTTCTGGTTGTCGAGGATTGCCCCGTGCAGTCCCGGCAAACAATGGACGTACTGGATGCAGCTGGATTTTCGGTAAGCCATGCGCCAAATGGTGCACAGGCCTTAAAGCTGCTTCAATCGTCCGAGCCCGATTTAATCTTGAGCGATGCCGTCATGCCTGTGATGGATGGCTTTGATCTTGCACGGGCTGTTAAACAGAACAAGCGCTGGCAACATATTCCCTTCGTCCTGCTTACGATTCTGGACGACACCGACGATCTTATTCGCAGTCTAAAATCCGGTGCGGATCATTTTGTCCGCAAACCTTGCGCCCATGCGGACCTCGTGGCCAGATTGCGCCATATTTTGCACCCGGAGCGAGTCGGACCCAACGATACCGAATCCTGGATGACGCATCCACCGGACATTGGCAAGCTGGATGTTCCCCCGCAGCGTCTATTCAACTTGTTGATTTCAACCTATCAGCAGGCTGTTCATATCAATCAGGAGCTCAAAGCACGTGAAGCCAGCGTCCGTGATTTAAATAGGCGACTCATGCAACGCTCTGCCATGCTGGAGGCAGCCAACCTCGAACTCGAAGGCTTTGCCCATTCGCTCACACACGATCTGAAGCAGCCACTCGAAGTCATGAGCGGGCACCTGACCCAGCTCGAAAAGTACTGGCAGCATGCGCCGGTCGAGGCCAGACAAGCGTTAGAGGCGCTGGGCATCCAGTCAGAGCGCATGGAAGTGCTGGTCAATAATTTGCTAGAGCTTTCGCGTGCCGCACATGCTCGACTCAATATCGAGCGTATAGACCTAAGTGGCATGATTCGGCAGATCATTTCCCGCTTACTCCCCGACAGCATGGCCGCACACGCCATGATCCGCATCGATCCGGATATTATAGTTACCGCAGATCAGCGCGCATGTACCGTCATGCTGGAAAATCTCGTTCGCAACGCCATTCAGTTCGCCTCTCCGGGCACGCCACTGGAACTTGATGTCCACTGCCGCATGAGTGGCAATGAGGTGGAGTTCTGGATTGAAGACAACGGGGTGGGGTTTGACGCCCGCATGGCAGATCGATTATTCGAGCCATTCCAGAATTTACGCACCCATGGTAACACTCATCTCGGACCGGGCATTGGTCTCGCAACGGTCAAACGGCTGGTAGACAGACATGAGGGACGGATCTGGGCAGTATCGCATCCGGGTGAAGGCAGTAGCTTCCACATTGCGTTACCTGTTCGACCCCTTACGCCATCCATGCGTTGAACCATGCGAGTCAAACCCAACATCCCCTCGCATCGAGCCCGCATCTATCGCTATCTCGGCTTTTTCGCGCTTGTCTCGCTTGCGATCTGGATTTCCCTTGGTTATTACCTCTACCATCGCCATCAGGTGGTCCAGCAGATTCTGACCCAGACCGATCTCAACCATACAGGCATTCGCGCCTTACACCAGGGACTCAGCGCCCCCGCGTTCGAACGGATGATCCATATGCGATGGCAGCATGAGCTGACACGTTCGGTGACTATCGCGGCTGCATTCGAATGTGTCTTTGGTCTGCTATTGCAATTACTGTTCAACTTGAACCGCCGTGCTGACCGCGTGATGCGTGTGCAATATGAGACCGCACATGGCTATCGCTCGCTTTTTGACAATATGCGAAATGGTTTAGCCTATTGCCGCTTACTCACCAGCCAGGGGGCACCTTCCGATTTCCTGCTGCTGCGGGTCAATGACGCGTTCGAGCGTATGACTCGCACGACCCGCAGTGAAGGACAGCGCATCAGCGAACTCTTTCCGGATGTGTTTTCGCTCAATCCCGAGCTGCTGACCATTATGGATCGCGTCGTGCAGAGCGGTGTGGCCGAAAAGTTTGATATCTATTTCGATGCCGCCAATGTATGGTTTGCGATTTCGGCCTATAGCCCACACCCAGGTCACTTCATTGCCGTCCTCGAAAATATATCCGAGCGCAAACAACGTGAATATGACTTGATGCGCCATGGTACTGCCATGGAAGCCAAGGTCAGTGAACGCACCGCCGAGCTCAGCGCACTCAACGAAAAGCTGCACCTCGCACTCGAAGCTGCACGGGCGGGCAGCTGGGAATTCCATGTCCGTAACGGCATCTTTACTGGCACCTCGCGGGCGCAGGCTCTATTTGGTATTTGCGGCTTAAACCCAGTCCGAACACGTCATTTGTTTATGCATGTGCATCCGGATGATCATGCCCGGATGGCGGAAGCGTTTCTGAACACGCTCGAACACGGTTTACCGCTTAATGTCGAACTGCGGATCAGTGCTGCGGACAGTGCCGTACGCTGGATCAGTCTCGAAGCCAATCGAAGTATCGGCCCCGATGGCACCCGCCTGACGGGACTGGTTCGCGACATCAGCGAGCGCAAAACAATCGACCTGCAACTCGAGATGGCATCCAGCCAGGCAAGACAAGCCAATGAGGCCAAATCCGCTTTTATTGCCAATATCAGCCATGAAATCCGAACACCCATCAGTGCGCTGCTGGGGATGACACAGCTGATCGAACATCGCGCCGGTACCGAGGAGATCAGACAGCTCGTATACAAGATGCGTTCTGCCGGTACCACCCTGCAGGGCTTGGTGAACGATATTCTCGATTATTCCAAAATCGAGGCGCATCGCCTGACACTTGAGCATCAGCCTTATGCATTCAGGGAAGTACTGGACAATCTGGATGCCATGATGCGTCCGGTTGCAGAAAACAAAGGCATCCGCCTCGACATTCCCTATCCGGCTGACCAAACAATCACTCTGATTGGCGATGCACTTCGCCTTGAGCAGATCTTGATCAATTTGGTGGGCAATGCCATCAAGTTTACACATACAGGACAGGTCAGCCTCCAGACTTCGATTCTGATCCTAAATTCGGATACCGTCCGATTGCGCTTCACGGTATCCGATACCGGTATCGGCATACCGCAAGACAAGCAGGCGATGATCTTCGATATGTTTTCGCAGGCCGATAACTCCACAACACGCCGGTTTGGCGGCACCGGTCTCGGGCTTGCCATCAGCCGCAACCTCGCCAGAATGATGAACGGCGACATTCTGCTCGACAGCACGCCGGGAAAAGGCAGTGTGTTCTCGGTTAGCGTTGAACAGCGGATGTCACAGCACACGATTCATACGCATGAACCGCACCCAGTGTATGTACAGGGCAGCCTGAATCAACTGCGTATGCTGGTTGTAGATGATAACGAAATCAGCCGGGAAGTGACCGCTGCCCTCCTGCTAGACGAAGGTGCGCAGGTCGAAACTGCATCGGATGGATTGAGGGCACTGGATATCCTGCAACAGCTACGTGGGGGCATCGATGTCATTCTCATGGATATACAAATGCCCGGACTGGATGGGTATACAACCAGCCGCGAGATCCGCCAACGCTATGGCAACCGGATGCGCATTATTGCGCTGAGTGCGGGGGTGTTCAAAGAATACGAGGCAGATGCCCGCACAGCCGGGATGAATGGCTATTTATCCAAGCCGCTCTCGCCCACCCACCTCAAGCAGATTCTGCAAATGGGGATTGATCACCTACCATTGCCGGAGCCGCGCAGTCACCTTAGATCCGCACCGCACGATACGATTGATATCGAAAAAGGTTTAGCCTCATGGAAGACAGAAAGTCGCTTTCATGAATACCTCCGGCTGTTTGCCGAGAGCTACAAGGATGCTGCAAGCGACATCCAGCGACTTCTGGATCTCCAGCATCTTCAGGACGCGATGCGACTTGCGCATTCACTTGCGGGATCTGCAGCGTCTGTTGCCTTACCAGAGGTGGAATGCATCGCCCGCGACCTGGAAAGCGCGCTCAGACGCGGCCAACCCACAATCGAAGATCTCGCGAAACTGAAACGCGCACTGGAAGAGACACTGCACGCCATCCATGCACTGACCAGCTCGGGCCCGACTCCTGCAACATCACACGCCTTCTACTAAGCGCATACCATTCCAAGCACACAACATTGATTCGTACACAATCCTTGATCCTGATCATGTCTGTTTTTGCCTGACTCGATTAAGCTGCATGCATTCAATGGAGTCCAGTACATGAACGCGCCTGCCGGTTTGTCACAACATATCCAGTTTGACCGATCCCTGATCGAACGCATGTCCGCATCCGGGCCTCGCTATACATCCTACCCGACTGCGGATCGCTTTCATGGCGGTTTTGCTGAAGCAGATTATCGGCGACTGGCCAGCATGGCATTCAGCGAGAGCGAGCACCTTCCACTCTCGCTCTATGTCCATATCCCGTTTTGCAATACCGTGTGTTATTACTGCGGATGCAACAAGATCATCACCAATAACAAGGCGCGGGCAGATCAGTATCTGGATTACCTGCAAAAGGAAATCGAACTGCAGGCCCCGCTATTCAAAGGTCGCAGCAGAGTCGAGCAATTGCACTTTGGCGGGGGTACGCCCACCTTTCTTTCCGATGAACAACTCACTCGCTTGATGAATCTGCTGCACCAGCAGTTCGCATTTGCCGACGACGAGACAGGCGAATACTCAATCGAAATTGATCCTCGCAAGGTCAGTGCGGATACGGTGCGACTTTTGCGCTCGCTCGGATTCAATCGCATGAGCGTAGGGGTACAGGACTTTGATCCCAAGGTACAGGCTGCCGTCAATCGCATTCAAAGCGAGGCCGAGACGCGACTGGTCATTGATACCGCACGCGAAGCAGGCTTCAAATCGGTTTCGATCGATCTGATTTATGGCTTGCCCGAACAGAGCGAAGCCAGCTTCAATGCAACGCTCGACAAGATCATCGAGATTCGCCCCGATCGCTTGTCGGTCTATCACTACGCGCACCTGCCCCAGATGTTCAAGGTTCAGCGTCAGATTGATGAATCCACCCTGCCCGCCTCAGATACCAAACTGAGCATTCTCGCCAATACCATCAGCAAGCTCACCGAGGCCGGCTATGTGTATATCGGCATGGATCACTTTGCCCTGCCTGAAGACGAACTGGCCAAGGCACAGCGTGCGGGTACTCTGCATCGAAACTTCCAGGGCTACTCCACCCACGACGATATTGATCTAGTCGCGCTCGGCGTGTCGGCCATTGGCAAGATCGGCCCGAGCTATAGCCAGAATGAAAAGGAAATCGAGGCATACTACGCCGCGCTTGATGCAGGACGCCTGCCGATTTTCCGAGGCATGGAACTGGACACAGATGATCGCATCCGTCGCGATCTGATTCAGCACCTAATGTGCGATTTCCGTCTGGATTTCAATGAGATAGGTACGCGCTGGCACATCGACACGCAGACCTATTTTGCAACGGAACAAGCAAAACTGGCCGAATTCGAAGGGCTGGGCCTGATTCAGCAACAGGATGGTGTACTGGTAGTGAGCGAAAAGGGTCGCCTCTTGGTCCGCAATATCGCCACAGCATTTGACCGCCATCTACGCGAACGTGAAAAGGCCGGTACCTTCTCCAAATTGGTGTAATCAGCCACGCATGAAAAAGCCAGTCAGCATTCACTGACTGGCTTTTTTGCCAAACGGATACTTACGGCAAGTCGACTTAGCCGTTGGCCTTGGCAAAATCATGCATAAAAGCGCTGAGCGCCTTCACACCTTCAAGCGGCATCGCGTTATAAATAGAAGCGCGCATCCCACCCAGTGCTCGGTGCCCCTTGAGTTGCAGCAAGCCGCGCTCGGCAGCACTCTTCAGGAACACATCGTTCAACTGCTCATCAGCCAGACGGAAGGGCACATTCATGCGCGAACGGTATGGTTTCTCGACCGGCGCATGATAGAAACCACCTGACGTATCGATGGTTTCGTACAGCAAGGCTGCCTTCTCGATATTGCGCTGCTCGATGGCCTGAATGCCGCCTTCTTTCAGTGCCCACTTGAACACCAGACCCGACACATACATGGCCCATGTCGGCGGTGTGTTATACATCGATTCGCCATCCACCTGTACGCGATAGTCGAACATCGTAGGCGTACCTGGCAGCGGTTTACCCGGCAGATCATCGCGGACAATCACAATTGTCAGACCAGCAGGTCCAATATTTTTCTGAGCCCCCGCATAGATCAGGCCAAACTTGCTTACATCGATCGGGCGCGACAAAAAGTTGGACGACATATCGCTTACTAGTGGTACATCACCCGTTTCGGGTACGAACGGGAATTCCAGACCACCGATGGTTTCGTTCGAGGTGTAGTGAAGATAAGCGGCGTCGGGGTTGCAGTGCCATTCGCTTTGCTTTGGCACATAGCTGTATGCGCGGTCATCGCTGGATGCAACGACATTCACTTCAGCATAACGGCGTGCTTCCTTGATCGCGAGTTTGGACCAGTGACCGGTATCGACAATATCAATGGATCGCTTATCTCGGATCAGATTCATCGGCACCATGGAAAACTGCATGGATGCCCCGCCTTGCAGGAAGAGCACCTTATAGTTTTTCGGAATGCCCATCAGTGCACGCAGATCTTCTTCAGCTTCCGCCACGATCTGCATGAACTCCTTGCCGCGATGGCTCATTTCCATCACCGACATGCCGGAGCCATGCCAGTCCAGCAACTCGTTCTGCACTTCAAGCAACACTTCCCGCGGCAGCACCGCTGGCCCTGCACTGAAATTGAATACCTTGCTCATGCTTCCCTCGCTTGCCCTTTGCGGGCTTTTACCGCTGGCACTGGTGTGCCTTGTCAATCAACCATTACGACAACAAAAAGTGCGCGCGTGCTACCGCAACCGGTTTAGATTCGTCCTCTTGCCAGGCCGTCATGCGCACATTGGCCACGCGCTTTCCCTGCTTGGTGATGTCACAGCGAGCATACAGCGTTTGAGCCTTACCCGAGCGCAAAAAATCGAGTGAAAAATCGATGGTGCGCGGCACATCCGCCGACTCGCGTGCCCAGACCAGATGCAGCAATGCCGAATTTTCCAGAAACCCGCCGATCACCCCACCATGCAGTGCTGGCAGATGCACATTGCCAACATTTTTCTGATCAAAGGGCAGAATAAACAGCGGCATGCCATTCTCTTCCGTCATCTGCACGCCCAGTAACTGAGCATACGGGATTTGTTCGATGATGGCGTCGTAATTGCCGGATTCCTTTGCCGCATGCAATTTTTCGAGCTGAACCATACTTAGCTCCCCTTCACATCTGCATTGCCGCCTACTGCAGCATGGCTGGAATCACGCATAAAGGTGGCAACACCATGCGCAATCGGCTGATCATTGCCTTCCTGATACGCAGTGGCGCGTGTAAAGGCAATCTGTTTTCCCAGACGATAGCATTCTGCCGTGCAATAGACAGCCAATCCCGGAGAAGCGCCGCGCAGATAATCAATGCGCAGGTCCAGGGTCGCGATTGCTTCATTTCTATCCAGCATGGACATCACGGACAAGGCGCTGGTGGTATCAATCAGCGAGGTAATCACCCCGCCATGCAGCACACCGGTGCGAGGATTCCCCACCAGTTTGGTATCGTATGGAATGCGCATGGTGGCGCGTTCGCGCTCACCCAGCACAAACTCCAGACCGATTGTTGCGGAATGCGGAATGGCACAAAACCAGCGCGCAACCTCGTCGAACATGACCGGATTGGCGACCGGTAATGACATCGGATGCATATACATCTCCCGAGTACAGGCGGATACCGTCCTGCCTCAAGTTTGGCACGAAAAAACAGGTCTGATGGATAAATCGCGGCGTGATATGGCAATCCATCTTCACGCAAACGTTTACCCAGATCAGACCCGCTGCTAACCGGATCGTGACTTCTTATTCGGCGGCATCGCCCTCAGCGATGTCACCTTGATCCGGGGGCGTCTCCTCGTCGCCTTCTTCTTCGGTTTCAATGACTTTTTCGACACCGGACAAGGTCTCGCCGGCATCCAGATTGATCAGGCGCACACCCTGTGCGGCACGGCCTGTTTCGCGTACTTCGGCCACCTTGGTGCGGATCAGCACACCGCCAGTGGTAATGAGCATCAGCCCATCGGTTTCCTGCACCAGCGTCGCCGACACCAGCTTCAGACCGGTCTTATCAGTCAGGTCCATGGCGATCACGCCCTGAGTACCACGGCTGGTATGACGGAATTCGCTGATATGCGTGCGCTTGCCATAACCGCCATCGCTAGCGGTCAGGACGTGCCAGTCTTCCGACTCGGCTACCAGCAGGGAAATCAGCTCGTTGCCATCCTGCAGCATCATACCGCGCACACCGCGCGCTGCACGGCCCATGGCGCGCACATCGCTTTCATCAAAGCGCACGGCCTTGCCTGCGCTGGAGAACAGCATCACCTGATGCGAACCATTGGTAATGGCCACGCCAATCAGACGATCGCCCTCGTCTAGATCCACTGCGATAATGCCCTTCTTGAGCGGACGCGAGAAATCGGACAGCGGGGTTTTCTTCACGGTACCGCGTGCGGTGGCCATAAAGATGAAGTGATCGTCAGTGAATGCCTTCACCGGCAGAATCGCATTGATTTTTTCGCCGTCCTGCAGCGGCAGCAGATTCACGATCGGCTTGCCACGCGATGCACGGCCACCTTGCGGTACTTCGTACACCTTCATCCAGTACACACGTCCCAGGCTCGAGAAGCATAGGATGAAGTCGTGCGTATTAGCGACGAACAGGTTGTCGATGAAATCGTCGTCCTTGGTGGCAGTTGCCTGCTTGCCACGACCTCCGCGCTTCTGGGCGCGATATTCGTCGAGCGGCTGAGACTTCATATACCCAGAATGGGAGAGCGTCACCACCATATCCTGCGGCGTGATCAGATCTTCCATATTGATATCGCCGCCATGCGCCACGATTTCGGAACGACGCGGATCACCAAACTGAGTCTTGATCTCCGTCAGATCGGTACTGATGATTTCGGTCACACGCTCAGGACGCGCCAGAATATCCAGCAGATCCGCAATGGTTTCGAGAATTTCACGGTAATCGCCGAAAATCTTGTCCTGTTCCAGGCCGGTCAGACGCTGCAGACGCAGATCCAGAATCGCTTGCGCCTGCACCTCAGAGAGGCGATAGCCTTCTGGCGTCAAACCAAGGCCTGCCGGTGCATCGGCAGGACGACAGACATCCCCGCCTGCACGCTCCAGCATTTCCACAACCAATTGCGACTTCCAGACGCGTGCCACCAAGGCAGCCTTGGCTTCCGGCGGCGTGGCCGATGCTTTGATCAGGGCGATGATTTCGTCGACATTCGCGAGCGCAACAGCCTGACCTTCGAGGATGTGTCCGCGTTCGCGTGCCTTGCGCAGTTCGTATACGGTACGACGCGTCACGACTTCGCGGCGATGACGCAGGAAGCATTCCAGCACCTGCTTGAGGTTCAACAGGCGCGGCTGGTTATCAACCAGCGCCACCATATTGATCCCGAAGCTATCCTGCAGCTGGGTTTGCTTGTAGAGATTATTCAGTACGACATCCGGCACTTCGCCGCGCTTGAGTTCGATGACCACGCGCATGCCGGAGCGGTCGGATTCGTCACGGATTTCGCCAATGCCTTCGATCAGCTTTTCACGCACCAGCTCGGCAATGCGCTCCAGCAACTTGGCCTTGTTCACCTGATACGGCAGCTCATCCACGATGATGGCTTCACGATCGGCCTTACCGATGGGTTCGACGTGCGTGCGCGCACGGATCACCACGCGGCCACGGCCAGTGCGATAGCCTTCCTTGACACCCGCCGTACCATAAATGATACCTGCGGTTGGGAAGTCAGGTGCCGGAATGTATTCGATGAGGTCGTCCACACTCAGATCGGGGTTACCCATGAGCGCCAGACAGGCATCCACCACTTCGCCGAGATTATGCGGCGGAATATTGGTAGCCATCCCCACAGCAATACCGGTGCCGCCATTGATCAGCAGATTCGGGACGCGGGTCGGCAACACCAGCGGTTCGGACTCGGAGCCATCGTAGTTCGGACCAAAATCGACGGTTTCCTTGTCGATATCTTCGAGCAGGGTATGCGCAATCTTGGCCATGCGGATTTCGGTGTAACGCATGGCGGCAGCATTATCACCGTCCACGGAACCGAAGTTACCCTGACCATCCACCAGCGGATAACGCAGGGAAAAATCCTGCGCCATGCGGACGATTGTGTCATAAACCGCAGTATCACCGTGCGGGTGATATTTACCGATCACATCGCCAACAATACGTGCCGACTTCTTGTAAGCACGATTCCAGTCGTTGTTCTGTTCGTGCATCGCAAACAACACGCGGCGATGCACAGGCTTCAAGCCATCCCTGACATCCGGCAAGGCACGCCCCACAATCACGCTCATGGCGTAATCGAGGTAGGAGCGGCGCATTTCTTCTTCGAGGCTTACCGGAATGGTTTCTTTAGCGAACTGTTGCGAGTCGGTCATGTGAGGACGGATAGCCGGATCTTGGTTATAGACGAAAATTTTACCACGACCGGCTTCTACTCACCAATTTGCCTGAAAATGTCATGCGTTTGCGATTGATATGTAACATTACCCTCATATAAACTTCGCTCCATTCATCGACGCTATTGACACTGCCTCATAGTTCGTCGCTGCTGGTCACCCCAATCAAGGAGAATAACGATGAAATTTGCAACACGTAAGCTGGCACGTCTCGCTATTGGCGCAGCACTCGGCACCGCCGCCGTATCCGCTTTTGCGATCGAAGGTTACACCACTGATTCGCAAGGCAAGATCGTGCGCAATGCATTCGGCGAATGCTGGCAAACCAGCTCGTGGACAAAGGACAAGGCTGTTGAAGGCTGCCAAGGTTATGTCGCACCGGCGCCTGCTCCTGTTGTTGAAGCACCGAAGCCTGCTCCTGCGCCGGCACCTGTTGTGGAAGCGCCGAAGCCAGTTGCTCCGGCACCTGCCAAGATGGAAACCATCACCCTGAACGCATCCGGTTTGTTTGATCTGGACAAGGCCACCCTGAAGGACGAAGGCAAGCAATCCCTCGAGTCCGTGGCTGCCGTGCTGAACGAACGCAAGTACGATGCTGCCAAGACCAAGATCACCGTTGTGGGCCACACGGACCGTCTGGGCAAGGCCGACCACAACCAGAAGTTGTCCGAAGCACGCGCCGCTGCAGCACGTGACTTCCTGGTGAGCAAGGGCGTTGCTGGCAACATGATCAGCTCCGCAGGCAAGGGTTTCTCCGAGCCGGTCACCAAGCCTGAAGACTGCAAGAAGGTCATGAAGAACAAGTCCAAGCTGATTCAGTGCTACGCACCGGATCGCCGCGTTGTGATCGAAATCTCCGCAGTGCGCGAAGCTCAATAAGGCTGCACAATCAAAAGCCCCGCGACGCGGGGCTTTTTACTTTCAGGCGGGAATAGCAGATGAGTGACGACAACAAGCAGCAAGACCCATTCGCCATGTTCCGGCAATTCTGGAAACCCATGGAGCAGCATATGGGCGGGTTTATGCCCCCACTCTCCGAAGAAGAACTTTCCAGAAAAATCAATGAACTAAAAACAGTCGAGGGCTGGCTCAGTCTGCAACTTTCCATGCTGCAAATGACCATCAAAACCATGGAAATGCAGCAAACAGCCCTCTCGACCCTCAAGCGCAGCACTGATCAGGGCGATCACAAACCGTGACACACGCTCAGGACGCGGCTTGTTCACCGGGTGCAACATTGCCGGACACGTGACGATATAGTAGCCAGGCCGCCAGTCCCAGCAGCGTAGAGCAGAGTGCGCCAATCGCCAGATGTGCTGCCGAATGCGCGAGAAACGGCGAGATGACGCCCGCAATGACCGCATTCAGCATGAGGGAAGTGAATGACTGCAAGGACGATGCCGTTCCGCGCTCATGCGGATACAAGTCCAGCAGCATCAGGGTCAGCGTCGGAAAGGCGAGCGCCACACCCACGCCATTCCCAAACACCGAGAGCACAGCCCATGGCCATTCCATCCTAGGGGCATAAAGGCAATACACCAGATTTGCCACCCCTGCCGCGATCATGATGATATACGCAAGGCGGATTGTAGCTGCCGGAAAGCTTCGGCCGGCGCGCTTGCCGGACATCCACGCCCCCGTCATCATCCCCAGAATCATGGGAATGAAAAACCGCCAGAAATCATGCGGCCCATAGCCCAGAATATTCATGATAAATACCGGCGCTGATGCGATGTAAATAAACTGCGCGCCAAAGTTAAAACAGCCTGAAATCGTCAGGAGCATGAACTGGCGATTGTTCAGCATGCGCCAGTAAGCGCCAAATAAAGGCGCGAATTGCAAAGGCATGCGATGCGATTGCTCGTGCGATTCCTCCAGCCATTTCACACATGCCACGTATACCAGTACTGCGAAAATCGCCAGCAGCCAGAAGATGGCTTGCCACCCCAGGCGGGTACCCACAATCCCGCCAATGATCGGGGCGATGGCCGGGGCAATTCCGAAGATCATGGTAATGCGCGACATGACTTTTTGCGCATCGCTACCATGAAAGCGATCGCGAATAATCGCCCTCCCCACAATCAGGCCTGATCCTGCCGAAACGCCCTGTACGGCTCGCCAGAACAATAATTGCCAGATCGATGTGGACAGCGCACATCCAACCGATGCCCCGGCAAAAATCAGCGTCCCCCACAGGATCACCGGTTTACGCCCCAGCGCATCCGACAAGGGACCATGCAGCAATGCCATCAATCCATAAGCAAACAGATACACGCTAATGGTTTGCTGCATTTCGACATTGCCAACATGCAAATCGCGCGAGATCTCCGGAAACATCGGAAAGACCGTATCAATGGAAAACGGCCCCAGCATGGCGAGCGCAGCCAAGAGCAAGATGAGGATGGATTGCGGCGAGGCAAAGCGAGGCATAAACGAACCAGACCGGAGCAGATCCGGGCATGTAAGGGGAAACCTGTATTGTTGCCTGAATTCGTACTTAGCTCCAGATACAGCCGGATAAAAAAAGGCCCGCACAAGGCGGGCCGAACATCAACGACAAACGAAATCGTTATTGCATCAATCGCTTGGCTTAGTGACTGCCTTCGCTGCCAGCCATCAGTTTCACGTTACCGCCGACGGCAGCCGTATTGATGGTGACGACGCGCTCCGATGCAAACTTGAGCAGATAGTGCGGGCCACCGGCCTTGAAGCCAGTACCGGACAGACCTTCACCGCCGAATGGCTGCGAACCCACAACCGCGCCAATCTGGTTGCGATTGACGTAGAGGTTACCCACACGAGCGTGGCGGCGAACGGCGTCCACGGTGGAATCCAGACGGGTATGCACGCCCATGGTCAGACCGAAGCCCAGCGCATTCACGGCCTTGACGGCAGCTTCAACGCCACCAGTCGGGAAACGTGCCACGTGCAGGACCGGGCCGAAGGTTTCTTCGGTCGGCAAGGTGCTCAGTGTCACTTCAAAAGCGCGTGGCGCCACGAATGCACCATGTGCACATTCGTCGGTGACAGCGCTGGCGCCGATCTGCCGAGCAGTCTTGGCCAGATTGTCGCAGTAAGCGTTCAGGTCACGCTGTGCCTGACGATCGATTGCCGGGCCCACATCTGTGGACAGCTGCAGCGGATCGCCCAAGCGCAGTTCGTTCATGGCCTGACCCAGACGTTCCATCACCGTGTCGGCGATGTCGTCCTGCACCAGCAGGATACGCAGAGCGGAGCAACGCTGGCCGGCCGAGTTAAACGCGCTTTGCAGCACATCGATAATCAGCTGTTCAACGTGAGCCGAGCTATCGGCCACCATTGCATTCAGACCGCCGGTTTCGGCAATCAGACTGGCAATGGAGGAGTTGCGCGAAGCCAGCGTGCGGTTGATCTTCCATGCAGCGCCAGTCGAGCCTGTAAAGGCCACGCCAGCAACACGACCATCGCCCAGCAGCTTGTCAGACAGGCCACCGGACTCACCCGGCAGATAGTGCAGCACATCAGCCGGAATGCCTGCATCCAGCAGTGCTTCGATGGCGCGCATGCCAATCAGCGGGGTACGACGGGATGGCTTGGCGACGACGGTATTACCCGCAGCCAGCGCAGCACTGATCTGGCCGAGGAAAATCGCCAGCGGGAAGTTCCACGGGGCGATACACACGAATACGCCACGACCATACATGCGCAGCTCGTTCGACTCACCCGTCACACCCGGCAGGCTGATGGGCTGACCGAACAGACGCACAGCCTCGGCGGCGTAGAAGCGCAGGTAGTCCACCGCTTCACGCAGCTCACCCAGCGCATCGGGCAGGCACTTGCCGGATTCGCGCGACAGCAGGAACAGGAATTCGTCCTGACGGGCTTCGAGCAGGTCAGCCGCCTTGTTCAGGATGGCAGCGCGTGCTTCAGGCGTGGTGGCATGCCAGTCATCAAATGCAGCATCGGCCTTGTTCAGCGCACCCTCGACTGCGGCAGCATCAGCAGCCACTTGCGTGCCGATTTCGATGCGCTCATCTACCGGAGACACGCGCCTCTGAACCGTGCCACTCAGACGCTGACCACCGACGATCGGCTGAGCGGAGAAGGTTTGATTCGACAACGCAGCCAGACGGGTGCGCAACTGATCGAGGGTAATGGTATCGGCCATGCTGAATCCTTGACTGTTCAGACGGGGGGCGAACACCGCGCTTGGCGGGATCACACCGGCAGTAATCGGTTTGCTTTGTACATCGTCCACCGGACTGGTCGCGATGGTTTCCACCGGCACATCCGGATTGGCGAGCTGATGCACAAACGAAGAGTTGGCGCCATTTTCCAGCAGGCGACGAACCAGATATGGCAGCAGCGCATGGAAACGACCGACCGGCGCATACACGCGGCTGGCAATGCCTTCTGCTTCGAATATCTGGGTATGCAGCGCTTCGCCCATACCGTGTAGGCGCTGGATTTCAAAGGCGCGCTCGGTGCCGCGTGTGCGTTCGAGCAGCCAGGACAGTGTTTGCGCATTGTGGCTGGCAAACTGCGGGTAGAAGAGCTTGCCGTAGTCGAGCAGCTTGGCTGCGCAGGCCATATAGGCCACATCGGTATGCGCCTTGCGGGTGTAGACCGGGTAGCTTGGCAGGCCGTTTTGCTGGGCGCGCTTGATTTCGCTATCCCAGTAAGCGCCCTTCACCAGACGGATGGGCAGCTGGCGACCGGTATCGCGGGCCAGCTCGGCCAGCCAGTCGATCACAAACGGTGCGCGGCGCTGATAGGCTTGCACCACCAGACCCAGACCACTCCAGTTTTTCAGGGCCGGTTCGCGGATGAGCTTTTCGTACATCCACAGCGAGATTTCCAGACGCTCGGACTCTTCCGCATCGATACTGAACACCAGATCTGCACGCGACGCTGCCAGCGCCAGATCGTACAGACGCGGATACAGCTCGTTCATCACGCGATCGCGCTGACCGAATTCATAACGCGGATGAATCGCGGACAGCTTGACCGAGATCGACTGACGCGCAAAACCGGTTTCTTTGTCAGGATTGGCAGCGAGTGCGGCAATCGCCTGATGGTAGGCCTTGAAATAGCCTTCCGCATCGGCATTGGTCAGCGCCGCTTCACCCAGCATGTCGTAGGAATAGCGCCAGCGTGCATCGGAGTTGGCCAGTGCTTTTTCGATGGTTTCGCCAACCACGAAATGCTCGGCCATCACCTTCATACCGATCTTCATGGCGGAGCGCAGCACAGGCTCTCCCACACGGCGGGCAACAGCGCCCAGCCAGTTGGCACGATCCGACATTTCCAGCCAGAAGCCAGTGAATGACAGACCGTGGCTGGCCATATCAACCAGCCAGGTGGCGGTCTCGGACCGGCGCCAGTCTTTTTCGTCGAGCAGATCGCGGATCAGCTGATCCTGCGTATTGCTGTCTGGCACGCGCAGCAGCGCTTCGGCTAGTGCCATCAGCGCAAGACCTTCGTCGGTGCCGAGGCCATAGCTTTGCAGGAATGCTTCAAAGTGATTATCACTTGCCGCCTTGCGTACGCCTTCGGCCAGCACCATGGTGCGGCGACGAACTGCGTCTTCCTGTGCTTGCGACAGACGTGCAAGCGGCAGGAGACGGGTAACCGCTTCCACCTCGTCGGTGAAAAGGTTACCGCGTATCGCTTCAAAGCCGGGTAGGCTTGTCGGCAAATCAGGGTAAAGAGGTGTCTGGTTCATGACTTGGGTGTCTCTCCAAAGATGGCGCATGGTATCGTTGTCGCTACCGAATGTGCTGCTGATTTACGCATCCTTTTCGGGATAAAATCTGGTCAATCTTAAAAATTTAGCGAGAAATTTCGATGCATAGCACCATAGACCGCATTGATCGCAAGATTCTGCGGGAATTGCAGAATGATGGCCGCATCTCCAATCTCGATCTCAGCCGGCGAATCGGGCTATCCGCCACAGCCTGCCTCGAACGGGTCAAACGTCTGACGCGTGATGGATACATATTAGGATATGGTGCACGCCTGAACCCGGAACTACTCGACGCAGGGTTGCTGGTGTTCGTGGAAGTGGTGCTGGATCGCACCAGCCCCGAGGTATTCGACCGGTTCAAGCAGGCAGTGCAGGATCATCCCGAAGTACAGGAATGCCATATGGTGGCAGGCGGCTTCGACTATCTGATCAAGGCACGTGTGAAAGACATGAAGGCCTATCGGGACTTGCTGGGCAGCGCGCTGCTCAGCTTGCCGGGTGTGCGCGAGACTCACACCTACGCCGTGATGGAGGAAGTGAAAGACTCACCCGCCATTCACATCGCCCCATAATGGGCAATTCGATGCACCCAAGTGCAGTGAATCCGTGCAGCAAAAAGCGGCACACGGTAAAGTGTCGGCATCAGCTGCTGTGCAGCGCAACACATTGAAAGACCGACGACGTGAAACAGTATCTGCAACTCGTTGAAGACGTCCTGACCAACGGAAGCTGGCAGGACAACCGCACCGGTATCCGCACCTGCAGTGTGCCGGGCGCCATGATGAAATTCGATCTGCAGGCAGGGTTTCCTGCAGTCACCACCAAAAAGCTGGCATTTAAATCGGCCATCGGCGAAATGGTCGGATTTTTGCGCGGCTATCGCAGCGCTGCGGACTTTCGTGCGCTGGGTTGCAAAGTGTGGGATCAGAATGCCAATGAGAATGCACAATGGCTGGCCAATCCCTACCGTCTGCAAGAGGACGATCTGGGTCCGGTATATGGCGTGCAATGGCGTAACTGGCCTGCTTACAAGATGATCAGCCTCAACGAGCCAAATGGCCAGGCGCAAATCACCGACGCCATCAAACGTGGCTACAGCCAGGTCGGTACATGGGACGATGCCGAAAAGGGGCCGAGCGTGGTGTTGTACAAGGCCATCGACCAGCTGCGTCAATGTGTGGATACCATCATGAATGATCCGGGCAATCGCCGCATTCTGTTCCATGGCTGGAACTGGGCACAACTGGAAGAAATGGCGCTGCCGCCCTGCCACCTGCTCTATCAATTCCTGATCAACCAGAGCAAGCGGGAAATTTCGCTGTGCCTGTATATTCGCTCGAACGATATCGGATTAGGTACGCCATTCAATCTTACCGAAGGCGCCGCGCTGACCCATCTGATCGGCCGCCTGACGGGATACACGCCGCGCTGGTTCACCTACTTCATCGGCGATGCGCATATCTATGAGAACCATCTGGATATGCTGAATGAGCAATTGAAGCGTGAGCCCTTACCTGCTCCGAAGCTGGTACTGTCTGACCGCATTCCTGATTACGCCATCACTGGCAAGTACGAACCAGAGTGGCTGGAAAAAGTGGAACCGACCGATTTCTGGCTGGAAGGCTATCAGCATCATCCGCCACTGACTGCGCCGATGGCTGTATAAACGCAAATCGTCTCCAAATTCCATCACTCAAACCGGCTGCGACGCCATTAAAATGGCGTTTTCCAGACAGACGGTGGCATAACATTGTCACAAGAAGGGATTTTAAATAAACATTCGTATGTATTTGCACGGATGTTTAGGTAAAATCCCGCCCTTTCACCTTTTTCCGGACCACACGACCATGTCCAGTGTGCTTCAATCACTATTAGGCATGAGCTGCCTAATGCTGCTCGCATTCGTTTTTTCCACAGACCGCCGTTCGATCAACTGGCGTCTGGTGTCCTTCGGGATTCTTTTGCAGGTGCTCCTCTGCCTGGTGATTGCGCACGTGCCAGCTGCAAGCGAGGCATTCAAAGCAATCAGTATGAGCTTTGTGAAGCTGCTCTCATTTGCCCGTGAAGGTGCCAAGTTTGTCTTTGGTAACGATCTGGCTTCACCCGATGGCAAGCTTGGCTTTGTCTTCGTATTCAACGTGATGCCGATTGTGATCTTCTTTTCGGCCTTTACGGCCTTGCTTTACCACTTCGGCATTCTGCAGAAGATTGTGGTGGTATTTGCCTGGATCATGAAGCGCACCATGGGTCTCAGTGGCCCGGAAAGCCTGGCCGTTGCAGGCAACATCTTTCTGGGTCAGACCGAAGCGCCCTTGCTGGTTAAACCATTTATCAAGGGCATGAGCCGTTCCGAGCTGATGACCATGATGACGGGTGGTCTGGCTCATTTAAGCGGTTCAGTATTGGCTGCCTACGTGACCTTCCTGGGGGGCGCCGACACCGAAGCTCAGGCACGCTTTGCCTCCTACCTGCTGCTGTCATCCGTGATGAACGCGCCGGCTGCCATCATGTTTGCCAAGATGCTGCTGCCGGAAGTGGAGCGCGATCCGACTGCCCAGCAGAAATTCGAATACGACCACGGCCACCACGGCAATGCCATCAATGCCATCGTGCAAGGCACTGCCGATGGCGTGAAGCTGGCAGTGATCATTGCGGCGATTCTGGTAGCCTTCGTCTCACTGATTGCGCTGGGTAACCACTTACTGCATAACGTGGTTGGCACCTGGTTCGGCATCAATGAATGGATCAAGGCCAGCACAAATGGTGCATTTGATGGCCTGTCGCTGCAATACCTGTTTGGCGAAGCCTTCCGCCTGATCGCCTACGCAATTGGCGTCAGCTGGAACGAGAGCTTGCATGTCGGTTCGCTGCTCGGCCAGAAGGTGGTCATCAACGAGTTTGTGGCCTATCTCGATCTGGCACGCATGAAGGGCGAGCACCTGCTGTCTGACCGCTCCATTGTGATCTCGACCTTTGCGCTGGCATCCTTCGCCAACTTCAGCTCAGTGGGGATCTGCGTGGCCGGTATCGGCTCAATGGCGCCCAATCAGACCAAGCACCTCGCATCAATCGGCATGCGTGCGTTGTTTGCAGCGGTGCTGGCAGGTCTGTGTACCAGCTGCGTTGCCAATATCTTCCTGTTCTAAGTTGAATCGGGCGGCACACGCCGCCCATTTCAATCTGCACATGCCACTGGCCACCTCTAGTCAGTGGCATTTTTCTTGCCAGTGTATTCCCTACGCTATTGCTCTACACCTTCCGCAGCCCGCCCCAGCCAGTCCCGCACAGCGGTTGTGCAAGCGGCGCAGACCCATCGCTTCACCGTCTACATATAACATCCATGGACTCCCCTTACAGCCAAGCGGGAAGCAATCAAGTCTATATTTATCCCCCGCATATAAACGCTGAACATGAAAAAAGGGACCCAGCGGGTCCCTTTTCTTACTTGCGAGCATCATGCGAACGATGTCACGTTCGCATTTGCAATCGGGGTTTTCCCCGATACGCTACTTACTAATTATTGCTTGGCTGATTCAGCACCGTGCATCCAGGTTACCAGCTTGCCGGAAATCGTCCACAAGCCCAGACCGAATACCACCAGGAACACTGCCAGACCACCGAAAATGGTCAATTCGCCCGCTTGCTCTGCATAGCCGCCGATCATGCCAGCCAGCTTGTTGGCGATTGCATTGATCAGGAACCACACACCCATCATCAGGCTGGCCAGACGCATCGGTGCCAGCTTGGTCACCATCGACAGACCAACCGGCGAAATGCACAGCTCACCCATGGTATGGAACAGGTATGCCAGCACCAGCCAGATCATGGCAGCCTTGCCATGCGCAGCCTGATCGTAAGTCGCACCCACCATAAACAGAAAGCCGATCGCGGTCAGAATCAGACCCAGAATCATCTTGACGGGTGTACTCGGATTTTTGCCTGCACGACCCAGCGCACCCCAGATCATGGCAAAGACAGGTCCCAGCAGAATAATAAAGACTGGATTCACCGACTGGAACCAGCCAGCGGGCACTTCAAAGGAACCGACAAAGCGATCAGTCTTTTCCGATGCATAGATGTTCAGCAAACCGCCAGCCTGTTCGAACGCAGCCCAGAACAGCACCACGAAAGTAAACAGCACGAACACGACGCGCATGCGATCCCACTCGACCTTGGTCAGTGGCTCTTTCTTGCCACCACTTGCTTCAAGCGCCAGTTTCGCGCCCGGCTTGGTACCGATCTCACCCAGCAACGACTTGGCCAGTGCAAGCTGTACAACCACCGACAGCAGCATGCCCGTACCAGCAGCCATATAGCCGTACTTCCAGCCATAGGCAGGATTTTCACCCAGCGTGGAGCAAATAAACGGGGCGATGAACGCGCCCGTGTTGATCCCCATGTAGAAAATGGTGAATGCCGAGTCACGACGGGAATCACCAGACGGGTACAGATCACCCACCATGGTGGAAATGTTCGGCTTGAAGAAACCGTTGCCGACAATCAGCAGACCTAGGCCCACGTAAAACAGGTTAATGTCATGGGGAACAGAGGCAGACAACAGGAACTGACCCGCTGCCATGATCAAGCCGCCGATAATGATGGATTTACGCTGACCCAGGAAGTTATCAGCCAGCCAGCCGCCAAACAGCGGTGTGAGGTAACACAAACCTGTGTAGGTGCCGTAGATACTCAAGGCTTCTGCCTTGTTCCAGCCAAAGCCAGGGTTGATGGCTTCAGTACCTGCAACCAGTGTCAGCACCAACAGGGCGCGCATGCCGTAGTAGCTAAAGCGTTCCCACATTTCTGTGGCGAACAACAGGAACAGCCCTTTCGGGTGGCCAAGGAAGGTACCGGCCGGAACGTTTGAACTCATATAAACCTCAGAGGGGTGTCTTGCAATCGCAACAACGGCAGCCTCATGAGCTGCCGCTAAAATGAATCAAGGCGGCTAAATAGCATATATCGCAACGCAACAACAAGCCAAAACCCCTCACCTTCTTGCTTACATCAATAAATTAGCGAACCACCCATTCAATTTCGTTATTTTTACAACAGTAACGCAGGATATTGGCATATTTTCGCACCACCACAGCTTGGAAGTGATGCTAGTAGAGCGCTAGAAATCGCCATGCTTTAGCTCAGGCGAGATAAGATCGACGACAGTACATCCCGCCATTCGCCCCGATGGGTTTGTCGCCAAATCAACATATGCCGGGGATACCAGGGAGTCGTATCCCCCTGTCTTGGCCAGCGCCAATCAGTTTTCCAGGCGGGAAGCAGCACCCAACAGGGGATGCCGAGCGCGCCGGCAACATGTACAGCCGCCGTATCAACGCTAATCAGCAAATCCAGATTGGCGATTGCGGCCGCCAGATCACCGAAATCCTGTATGTCTGCCCCAATATCCGTGACCATCGCCGTGTCACGAAGCACACTGCGCTCGCCGGGCTGCATGGCAATCCAGTGCACATGATTGAGTGGCGACTCATACAGCATCGACAGAGTCGTAAAACTCGGCATCGAGCGATCGGCATTATTTTCGTGACCGGGATTGCCGTGCCACACGAGGCCTATTTTCCGTGACGGCATGGTCAATTTTGCCTGCCACATCGTTTGCTTATGCGGGGGAACATGCAAATAGGGAATGCTGGCAGGAATGGTGTCAGGCATGGTGCCAAACAGGCACGGCAGACTCATCATCCAGCACCAGAGGTCATGCTCGATAATCTGAGACTCGGTAATTTCCGGGCCGATCAGCTGATCTACGCCATCCAGCGTTGCAAGCAAGGGCATAAGCGGGTATCGGCAAACGACGGTAATGCGTCGCGCACCGCGCGCTTTGAGCATGGGAAGATAGCGGCAGAAGTGAATGGCATCGCCAAAGCCTTGCTCGCACCAGATCAGTATGGCCTTACCCGTTACATCGTCACCCTGCCAGGACGTTACGCGACCCGTCATCATACTTAAGGCCGGATGCGGAGCATTCCCCGCCCACCGAGCTTCATGCAAGCGCCAGCCCTCTGCATAGCGCCCCTGGCTCAGGTAGAGCTGTCCAAGGTTATTTCGAGCGGATGGATAATCGGGTTGAAGACTCAGCGCCCGTAGAAAACACGCTTCTGCGGCAGCAAGTTGCAGCAAATCGGCGTATAGGACACCCAGATTGGAATGAATCGCCGCGCAATCGGGCTGCAACTCGCGTGCATGCTGGTAACACGCCATTGCTTCCGAGGTGTGTCCGAGCTTGACCAGCACGCCCGCCAGATTACTGAGTGCATCGCCATTGTCGGGCAAAAGCTGGACAGTCAGCCGATGCCAATACACGGACTCATCGAGTCGCCCCAGCTTCTGCAGTACGAGTGCCAGATTTCCTGCCGCCAGAGGGTGTCCCGTATCGCGATATACATCACGAAAGCACTGCTCTGCTTCGACCAGGCGACCCGTCTGCATCCAGTCGATGCCCTGAGCGATCTCCCCTACAGGTTCCGGTGCAGGTTTGTTTGCGGTTTCCAGACTATCCATCAACCCATCCTGTCATCAGCACACCGGACTCATCCTAGCATCACGGAAAGCGGGGAATGCAGGCTCGGCAATGGCTGTCGCATTTATGCTTTGATACTGACCATGAAAAAGGGCAGTCCGCTTACGCGGCTGCCCTTGGCAAACTGCCTGTTCGAGAGACGTTTTTGTATTAGAACTTGGTACCGATACCCACACCGATCAGGGTCGGGTTGATAGTCAGGGTACCCAGATTGGCACCAGCTGCCTTCACATCAGTCTTCAGCCAGACCTTCTTGACGTCGAAGTTAACAAACCAGTCCTTGTTGATAGCGACGTCGAAACCGGCTTGCAGAGCGCCACCGAAGCTGTTCTTGTCGATATCGAGAGGGGTCGAACCAGCCTTCAGATCATTGCTGTAGAAGCGGGTGTAGTTCACACCGACACCCACGTAAGGACGGAAGTCAGCCTTCGGGCTGAAGTGGTATTGTGCAGTCACGGTCGGAGGCAGCACGCTCACCTTACCCAGGCTTGCACCACCAGCGGTCACTTCGTGACGCGAAGTACCCAGAATCAGTTCAGCACCGATGTTTTCTGTGACCATGTAGGTGAAGTCGAGTTCAGGAATGGTGTCCTTCTTCACATCGACATTCAGGGTCGACAGGGTGTCAGAGGTGCTTACGCTCGGGCCAACATTGACCACACGGCCACGGACCAGCAGGTCACCGGCATCAGCCATGGCAGCGGACATGGCAACAGTAGCGATCAGGGAAGCAAGGAATTTGGCCTTCATGTTTTTCTCCAGTAGGTTCGCTTTCCGTTTCGGTCAGCGCATGAGTGCACAATACGCCTTACCTGACCATACAACTTTGAGATAAATCAGATTCCTGCAAAATTGACTGTTTGTTCACTAACAATTCTGACCCGAGGTGAATGATCTCGTCGTCATGCGTTGCAGCCAGCACGATTGCGCGTCTGGCCACGTGCTGGATGTCTTCTATTAATACCGTGCGCGCAGCATGATCGAGCGCAATACTGGGTTCGTCCAGCAAGAGCACTGCGGGTTCTCCTGCCCATGCGGATACCAGAACAGCTTTTTTCCGTGTACCCAGCGATAACCCTGACCACGTAGAATTGAGATGATCAGACAATCCGTACCGGTCGGCGTGATCCAGCACAGACACAAGCGATGTACGTTTGAAACCCGCGATCAGTTCAAAGAAATCTGCTAACCGCATAGAAGGCCATGCATCCGGTTTGTCTGACGCGTACCCAATCCGTTGCTTCCAGTCATCTTGATCCGGTGTATACAGTAAGCCGTCCAGGCTCATTCGGCCTTCATGCATGGGCTGCAGACCCGCCAGCATCCGCAAACAACTAGATTTGCCCGCCCCATTTGCGCCGGTCAGCGCGTAGACACCGGCAGGTAAAGTCAGGCTCACCTGTCGGAAAAGCCAGCGATTATTGTAACGAGTGCCAACCGCATCAAGCCGAAGGATGGGGTGCTCAGAGGGCGTGTTCATACAGTCACTTTATAAAAATGCCGTGGCCGCCGCCCAGGCAAGCGCAATCTGCGGCGCAAAAAACGGGGCGTGGCTGGTGTGGCGTTCGTTCAGGTTGATCATGCCCCAAATCAGCAGCACATGCCCGGCAAGCATCCAGAGCGGTAGATGTACGCCCGACTGTTGCGAGGCCTGAATCACCACGGGCAACACTAATCCAACGGTAAGCCACGCCACAATCAGATGATCGTAGCGACGAATCGACCGCCAACCGCCGGGTAAAGCCTTCAACCAGTCCACGGCCAACGCCCTGTTGCGAGCCAGTGGAATCACCATCAGTGAGCAGACCCAGATCAAGAGTGCGATCAGGAGGCAGGTCAGTCCATGCACGCGCCCGGCAAAAGGGGTATGAATGACCATCCGAATCGCCATCGTACTCAGCGCACTCGCGATGAGACATAGATAGAGTGCTCCGCGTGAGTCGTGTAGCAGGGGCGCAAGACTAATGCGAATGCGAACAGAAGGTAGTTTGCTCAAACAAGCGAATGTCTCTGCCTCGAGGCTTGCAGGCGGAGCAGTCAGCATGGCCACCATGAGCGCAGCACCCATGGCTGGGATCACCAAAATTGAAAATGGACAAAACATGACTGTAGCCGATATCAGCGTCCATGCGGGCACATGCATGAGCATCCAGTGAATGCTGCCGATCAGCTTCGCCTCCTGTCGTCCAACAGGCAGTACGCTCATCCAGATATGAGTATTGATCCAAACGCGCTTCATGATCCCGCCCCAAGCCAGACAGGAAGCACAATAGATCAGCCAGCCTTTTGCCACACCCAGCCAGTCCAGAGTGAGCAATGCACCGACAGGCGTCGCCAGAATCTCAGGCGTCTGGATCAGCATGGATCCGAGAAAATCCGAACAAAAAATTGCACATATCAGCAAGATACGTGAATGCGTCTGTAAGGCTTCGCGCATCAGAGGCGCGGTTTGCCGCAATCGGAAGCGCAGTAACAGCCATCCGGATGCATAATTAAATTCTTTAAAAATCATTATGTTGTGAAAAATCAAATTGCATCTATCTGAGTAGATGATTATCCTAGCATTTTGGTCGGATTATTTCGGACGCCCGCATGTCCATTGTTATCAAGAACACTACTGATATTGAAAAGATGCGCATCGCCGGCCGACTGGCCAGCGAAGTGCTGGATTACATCACACCGCACGTCGTGCCGGGTGTCACCACCGAACACTTGGACAAGCTGTGCCACGACTATATGGTCAACGTACAGGGCTGCATCCCTGCTCCGCTGAACTACTGTCCGCCCGGCTACACCCCGTTTCCGAAGTCAATCTGTACCTCGGTCAATGCGGTGATTTGTCACGGTATTCCGGTCAACAAGCCCCTGAAGGACGGCGATATCGTCAATCTCGATATCACGGTGATCAAGGACGGCTATCACGGCGATACCAGCCGTACGTTCTGCGTGGGCAATGTCACGCCACAAGCCCGCCGCTTGGTGCAAAATACCTACGAATGCATGTGGATCGGCATCGACAAGGTCAAACCCGGCGCACGTCTGGGTGACATCGGTGCGGCGATTCAACAGCACGCCGAAAAGGCTGGCTATTCGGTGGTACGCGAATTCTGTGGCCACGGTATCGGTAAAAAGTTCCACGAAGAACCACAGGTGCTGCACTACGGTCGTCCGGGCACAGGTTTGGAACTGAAGGCTGGTATGATCTTCACCATTGAGCCGATGATCAATGCAGGCCGTAAGGACATCCGCGTCATGGCAGATGGCTGGACTGTGCTGACCAAGGATCGTTCTCTCTCTGCGCAGTTTGAGCATACGATTCTGGTAACCGATACAGGCTACGAAGTCCTGACCACCTCCGAAGGGGCACCTGCCCGTCCGGACTTTGGCGCACCAGCTGTAGCGGCCTAATCCGCGAACGCATGCCCGCACAAAAAGCCACCTCGCTGAGGTGGCTTTTTGCTTTGCAGGGAGTTCATCTCATCTGTTCTGTCCCATTTCCGGGACAGACGTTATCCCAGTTTCGAGACGGCAAGATCACATGCCGCCACGCATCAAGACCAATTCACATAAGAAACAATCACTTAACATCCTGGCACGCAAACTGCTGTATTCAGTCTGACTTGATACTTGCATACGCACACCATGGATATTCAACGCGCACCTGTTAAACGCCCGCTCTGGCGGCATCGTTCGTTTCAAATCGGCATCGCTGCGACCGCACTCGCCGGGGTGGTCATCGCGGGGTTGAATGCCAAGCCTGCCGGCATGTCTGTCGAGAAAGCATCCGTCAGTCTTAGTACCGTGGAACGCGGGCAGATGGTTGTGAACGTGCAGGGCAACGGATTATTGCGAGCACTCGATGTTCGCATGCTGGCTGCCCAGAGTGAAGCGCGGGTCGAGCGCGTGCTGGTGCAGCCCGGTACGCGCGTGGAAGCGGGACAACTGCTTGTTCAGCTGACCAACCCGGCGCTGAGCCAGCTGACAGAAGAAAATCGCTGGGCGCTGGAACAGGCTGAGGCTGAATTGCGCGCCACGCGTACCCAACTCGAAATGGAGCAGCTAAACCAGCAGTCCATGATCAAGACGGCAGAGTTCACCGAGGAAACCGCACGGCAAAAGCTCGCAGTACAGGCTGAGCTGATCAGACATGGCATGGTGTCCAAGCTCGATTATCAGGCCACCGAGCTCAACTTCAAGCAGCAGCACGAAAATCTGGCGCTGGCGCGCGAGCGCCTCAATCGCGGTGCGGCGAATCTCAAGGCACAGATCGAAGCACGCGAAGCCAATGTCGCCCGCCTGAAAAAGTCTTTGCAGCGCGCGCAGGACCTTCGCGATGCACTCTCAGTCAAGGCACCTGCAGATGGCATTGTGCAGGAGCTGAATCTGCAGCCCGGTCAGGCGGTTTTGGCAGGCATGGCACTCACCAAGCTGGTACGCCCCGGACAGCTCTACGCCGAATTGCAGATTCAGGAGGCGCAGGTACGGGACATTGCAGTCGGGCAAACCGGGCAAATCGATACCCGCGCAGGACTGATCGCAGCAGAAGTCATGCGGATTGCCCCAAGTGTTGCCAATGGCACGGTGAAGGTGGACATGCGCCTGACCGGAGCCCTGCCCCGCAGCGCCCGCCCGGATTTAAGTGTGGAAGGCAGCATTGATATCACCCGTATCAACGACACGATTCAGGTCGGTCGCCCTGTGTTTGCACAGGCAGACACACAGATGAATATCTATCGCGTAGATGCCTCCGGAATGGCCGAGCGCGTGCGAGTGTCCTTTGGAACCGCCGGCATCAATCGCATTGCCATCAAGCAGGGCTTACAGCCCGGCGACCGCATCGTGGTCTCCGACACAACCGCTTGGCGCGACTTTGACCGGGTCAAGCTCCGGTAAAGGAGCCGCGATGCTTAGCCCGCTTGCCTGGAGCCATCCCAGCCCCCAACCCGACACGTCGCCCGCGGGTCTTTCCGCTACCATGGCAACCGGCGCGCGTCTTTCGCAGTCTGAACATCCGCATTTTTGCGCAGGAGAAGAGACACCATGTCCAGCCACATCATTGAATTGTCAGGCGTCAGCAAATCCTTTCTGACCGATGAACTCGAAACACGCGCGCTCGATGACATTCATCTGAGCATCCTCAAGGGCGAATTTGTATCGATCAACGGCCCGTCAGGTTGCGGGAAATCCACGCTGCTCGGCATTCTGGGATTACTGGATGTCGCCACACAGGGCGCGTATTACCTGAACGAGCGCGACGTGCTGAAACTCAGCAATCGCGAGCGCGCACATGTCCGCAACCGGGAAATCGGCTTTGTATTTCAGGCGTTCAACCTGATTTCCGATCTGAATGTCGAAGAAAATGTGGGTGTACCCCTGCTGTACCGCGACGACCTGAGTCGCAAGGAATGCAAGGCGATGGTCGCAGAGGCGCTGGCCAAAGTAGATATGAGCCATCGTGCACGGCATTTCCCGTCGCAATTGTCGGGCGGTCAGCAACAGCGCGTAGCCGTTGCGCGCGCCATCGTCAACAAGCCGGGTTTGATTCTCGCAGATGAGCCGACCGGTAATCTGGATTCGCGCAATGCCGAACTGGTGATGAACCTGCTGCGGCAGATTCATGCAGATGGTGCCACGCTGTGCATGGTCACGCATGATCCTCGCTCGGCTGCGCTGGCCAAACGCCGCGTATCGCTATTCGATGGCCGACTGGTAGACGATCAAGTCGGTGAGTCGGGTATCGCCCCTGCGCACTCCTTGATTCTGGGGGTGTAAATATGTGGAATGATCTGCGCTATGCCTTGCGCCTGCAATTAAAGGCGCCCGGATTCTCCTTGCTGACCATTCTGACCTTGTCAGCCGGCATCGCCTTTGCAATTTATATGTATGCGGTCGCGCACGCGATCGGGTTTGCGCATCTTCCCTGGCCGAATTTCGAGCGGCTGGCAGCGATCAACGAATTATTCGATGGCCGCACCAATGGCGATCAAGTGCGCTACGCGGCCTTTGTCGAATTTCAGAAAAACCAGACGCACTTCGAGCAATTGCTGCCGGGGCAATCGCGCAATGCCTCAATCGGCACCGCACGGCTGGCGGAAAGCTTCCGGGTGTACTACACCTCGCCGGGCATGTGGGCGATCCACGGTGTGCAGCCGATCATGGGGCGCACCTTGCAAGGTGCAGACTCGGAAGCGGGCGCACCACTAGCCGTAGTCATCAACGCAGACATATGGAAAAAGCGGCTGGGTGGCGACGCATCGATCATCGGCAGCCACATCAAAGTCAATGGCGTAACCGGAACGATTGTCGGCATCATGCCTGCTGGCTTCCGTTTTCCTACGTCCGAACAGATATGGCTGCCATTCAAGCCGCCGGTTAAATACGCACCCGGTGACGATAACCGGGTGAGTGTGATGGGTTGGCTCAAACCCGACGCATCTCTGGATGATGCCAGCAATGAAATCGGCGTCATGGCCAAGCGGCAAGCTGCTGAATGGGGCAAAGCCAGCCAGAATCTCGGCGCGAAAATAGTTCCGTTTGTACATGGTAACTCACGCGCTGGCCTGGGCTTGTATCTGACATTAGGTGGTGCTGCCGGCTTGCTGCTGATGCTGACCTGGATCAATACCAGCAATCTCCTGCTGGCACGGAGCAACGAACGTCAGCAGGAAATCACCATTCGCGCAGCGCTGGGTGCGCCGCAGCACCGGCTGGTCCGGCAAATGGTCTGCGAGGGTCTGATTCTGTCACTGGTTGCTGCCGCCATTGCCATCTGCATTGCGGGCTGGACGCTGGACCTGAGCAGCAAGGCGCTGATGGATACACCCGGCGCACGCGATTTTCTGCCCTTCTGGTTCCAGTTTGGCATCGGCTGGCGGGAATCCATCGTGGCCATTCTGCTGGCTGTACTTACAACTGTCATGGTGGGACTGGTACCCGCGCGCAACGCCGTTAAGCTGGATGTCATGCAGGTACTGCGCGATGGCACACGGCACGGCCAGAGCAAATCCGGCAGCAAGTTCAGCAGCTTTCTGGTGATCGCCCAGATTGCCCTGAGCTGTACCTTGCTGGTGGCGGCATGTGTACTTCCGTGGAGCATTTACCAGATTGCCCGCGCCGACTACGGTTGCCGCACCCACGATATTGCGACGGCACGGTTGGCACTGAATGGCGTGGGCTCCACGTACACCACCGATGCCTTGCGCGCGCAATACTGGCAACGACTCGAACGTGGCCTGGCCGCGCAATCGGGGGGCCTGCGTCTGGCACTGGGTGACACCCTCCCCGGCGATGGCATGAGTATGGGTGCCCCCATGTACCCAGAAGCCATGGTGGTCAACAAGGGACATGAACCGGTTGCCGACCGCTATGTTGTGAACGGCGACTATTTCCGCACACTGGATATCAAACTGATTCAAGGCCGTACCTTTACCCAGGACGACCGTCTGGATACGCTGCCCGTTGCCGTTGTGGATTCCGCGCTGGCCACGTCCTTCTGGCCAAAGGCGTCGCCAATTGGTAAACGTGTATACGTGATGAATGACCCTGACAAGGCTGGTCACTGGGTCACAGTGGTAGGCGTGGTCACGCCCGTCCTGCACGGCGCGCCGAGTGGCACGAACGAGCGTGGATTGGGAACGCTTTTCCAGCCTATCTCACAATCTATCCCCACCGAGCTATCCATTGCCGTTGCAGGCCCGGACGTGCAAACCGCCATTCAGGGATTGTCGGCTGCCGTTCAACTGGCGGATAGTGCCATCGCCCCGTCCCGGCTGATGAGTTTTGACGAACTGCACGATGCCAACCAGGGCGGCTTCAATATTCTGGCGGCATGGTGCGTTGCGCTGGGTCTGATCAGTCTGTTACTTGCCACCAGCGGTATTTACGGCATGACTGCGCGTTCCGTCGCATTGCGTACCTGGGAAGTCGGTCTGCGTCGTTCGGTGGGCGCCAGCGATTCTGCCATCTTACGTATGCTGGTAAAACGTGGGGTGCGTCAGTTGCTGATTGGCCTGCCGACAGGCTTGCTGATGGGCTGGGGGGTCACCATTGCAATGCAGGAATTTCTCTATCGCAGCGAGCTGGCGATTCCACTGGCCATTGTGCTGATTGCCATGGTGATTTCCAGCGTACTGTTTATGGCCATCCTGATTCCTGCACGGCGAGCCATTGCACTCACACCCAACGCGGCACTGCGCTACGAGTAAGTCGGCCTATTTCGCCACAACGGCACCCGATCCCCAAGGAATCGGGTGCCTTTTGCCATCAAAATTTGTATGCTGGGACCATTGAAAGACATTTCATCAAACGTGACTGACCCCATCCTCATTTGCGACGACGACGTCGGCATTCGCGCCGCCCTCAAGCTGTTTTTCAAAAGCGAAAACTGGCCGTGCGAGGTCTGCGCCTCGCCAGATGCCCTGCTGGATGCCTTGCGCCAGCACGAAGCGTCGTTGGTGCTGGTCGATCTGAATTACACCCGCGATACAACTTCGGGACTGGAAGGACTTGACCTCATTCGCGAACTCCGGCGCGAGTGGCCTGATCTGCCCATCATTGCCATGACTGCATGGAGCACAGTGCAACTGGCAGTGGAGGCCATGCGTCTGGGCGCAAGCGACTTCATCGAGAAGCCTTGGGACAATCAGCGTCTGGGCAATATTGTCCGGCAACAGCTACGCATGCAGGCCTCACAGCATGAAAATATCCGGCTGAAGGCTGAAAATCGCGTGTTGCAATCAAGCAGCGGCGCACCCGACTGGATCGGGGAATCAACAGCCATGCAAGCTGTGATTTCACAGGCTTCCTCGGTTGCAGGCGCGGATGTCAATATCCTGATTACCGGCGAAAACGGCACAGGCAAATCGCAGCTGGCCGAATGGATACACGCCCATTCGCGTCGCGCCCAGGGCAGTCTGGTTCGCGTCAATATGGGTGCGATTCCGGACAGTCTGTTCGAGAGCGAATTATTCGGTCATAAGAAAGGTGCCTTTACCGATGCCAAAGAAGATCGCATGGGCCGATTCGAGCTGGCCGAAGGCGGTACGCTGTTTCTGGATGAAATTGGTAACCTGCCCCTCAACCAGCAAGCCAAGCTATTACAAGTGCTTGAAACCCGCCAGTTTGAACGACTGGGTAGCAGTCGCCCGCAACACGCCAATGTTCGCCTGATTACTGCCACAAATGCGGATCTGCCCGCACTCGTCACCCATGGACGATTCCGTCAGGATTTACTGTATCGACTGAACAGTATCGTGATTCACATGCCTCCCCTGCGCGAGCGTCACGAAGACATTCCCCTGCTGGCACGCCACTTCCTGCATCATCACGCCCGCCAGCATGGGAAACCCTTGCGCGAACTGGACGTACTCGCCATTCAGGTACTGCAATCGCACAGCTGGCCCGGCAATGTGCGGGAGTTATCTCATTGCATGGAGCGCGCCGCCCTGCTGGCAACTGGTGCAGTGATTCAAGCGGGGGATTTGGGCTTGGCGGTGCACGGTCCATCTACCACCACGCCAGCTGACGACGTGCTTGACTCGCTCTCGCTTGAAGATGCCGAAAAATGGCTCATCCGCATGGCGCTGAAGCGCCACGACGGCAATGCACAAGCGGCGGCAGAAGCACTGGGGCTGAGCCGGTCAGCCTTCTATCGTCGCCTACAGAAGTTCGGGCTCTGATCATGGCTCGCCGCCTGCGCACCGATACCCGCATCACCCTCCTGATGCTATGCGGCATGACCCTGCCGCTCGGGATCGCCTGCGTCAGCATCTGGACTCAGCCTTGGTCTGTTTATGCTCGACTGTTACTACTGGCGCTCCTTGTCAGCTTGTCTTTCATCAGTGTGTTTGCCGTTCGCCATCATTATGCATACCCGCTGCGGAATCTCGCCAATCTGGTCGAATCGATCCGGGTGGGTGATTATTCGATGCGCCTCAATCTCCCTCAGGAAGATGCGCTGGGCGAACTGGCTCGCGACATCAATGCTCTCGCCAGCACCCTGCAATCACAGCGCCTGCAGACCGACGCAGCCCATCGACTGGTGGATCGCATCGTGGCAGGCATGGATATCGCCATTCTCGCATTCAACCCGGATGGATGCCTGAAGCTTGCCAATCCCGCAGCGGCGCGTTTGATGAAGCTCCCGGACAATGCAAGTGCATTCACCGCCCGGGATCTGCAGGTATCCGACTGGATGGAGGATCAGCCCGAACGCATTGTAGAGCGCGCCTTTCCCGGCGGCTCCGGCAGCTGGCGGGTACGCCGGGATAGCTATCTGGTAGATGGAAGCACGCATACGCTATTACTGATTACTGATATGCGGGCGGTTTTGCGCGACGAAGAACAAAAGGCATGGCGACGCCTGATTCGTGTGTTCAGCCACGAGGTCAATAATTCGCTGGGGCCGATTGCCAGTGTCGGCAACACACTCAGCGCCCTGCTGAAAAGGGATGGGCTACACACCCATCAGGATGACATTGCGGAAGGATTGGCGATCATTGAAGATCGCGCCCGGCATCTCAGCGAGTTTGTACGACGCTATGCCGAACTCGCCAGACTGCCGGAGCCCGCCAAATGCATGTTCGATTTATCTGCACGCGTACGTCAGCTGCTGCCGCTGTTTACCGGTACAACACTGATCAGCGCACCGGATCAATGTCTCTTGTTTGGCGATCCGGCTCAGATTGAACAGGTATTGGTGAATCTATTCAAAAATGCGAGCGAAGCCGGCGCCAGTCAGATCGACATTCGCATTCAAACATCGCCACCCCGCATTCTGATTCAGGACAATGGTACCGGGATCGTTAATCCGCATAATCTTTTTGTGCCGTTCTACACGACCAAACCATCTGGTACGGGTATCGGACTGGTATTGTGCAGACAGATCATGGCCGCCCATCAAGGCGACCTCGTGCTGCGCAATCGAGAAGATCAGCCGGGCAGCGAGGCCATTCTCACGTTTCGACACCTGATTGATTTACCGCACGCTTGAACCACCCGCGCACGCCCTCATCTAAAGTGCTCGACTGATTGATCTGGATGCCACATGGCCAAGCCTCCGCGCAGTTCCCGTTTTATTGTCGCCGTCGTGGCACTGCTGCTCGGTTTGCACGCCTATATCGGCTGGCGCATCCTGCCCGTGCTGGCATTGCCGGATACGCTCAATGTGCTGGTGTGGATCGGACTGATGCTGTCGGCACTGGTGATTCCGCTAGGGCTGCTATCGCGCTTTATTGCCAAACCGCCCCTCTCCGACAAGCTGGCGTGGATCGGTCTGCTCCCCATGGGCTGGTTTTCTTCGGCCATTCTGCTGACATTTGTGCGCGATATCGTATTGCTAGGTGACGCGCTCTGGTCATCCCTCATGCGCACACCGACCTCGGCCACACTGCCGTACGACAGCGCAATCGGGGTGGTGGCGCTGGCTTTTATGGTTACCCTGATCGGCTATATCAACGCCCGCCGCGTCGCCACCGTCATCGACATTGTCGTGCCGATTGCCAATCTGCCCGAGGCCTTATCCGGATACACGCTGGTTCAACTCAGCGATATTCATGTCGGCCCCACCATCAAGCGCAACTACATCGAAAAGGTGGTCCGCCGGGTGAACAAACTGGACGCTGATGCCGTGGTGATTACCGGCGACGTGGTGGATGGCGATGTGGCGCACTTGCAGCCACATACTGCGCCACTTGCAGACTTGAAATCACGCGATGGCACCTTTGCAGTGACGGGCAATCATGAGTATTACTCGGGTGCACACCAGTGGATCGCGGAGTGGCAGCGGCTAGGCATACGGGTACTGATGAACGAGCATCAGCTCATCCGCCGGGGTGACGCAATCTTGGCGCTGGGTGGCGTACCCGACTACACCGCCCACCATTTCGACCGCAGCCACCAGAGCGATCCGGTGCGCGCCTTTTCAGACAGCCCAGACGGTGCGATTCGCGTACTGCTCGCGCATCAGCCGCGCACCATTCCCGCCGCCGAAGCAGCCGGTACCCATCTGCAGCTTTCCGGCCATACCCACGGCGGTCAGTTCTGGCCATGGAATCTGTTTGTGCCGCTACAGCAGCCCTATGTGGCCGGGCTGGTGAAGCACGGTTCGACATGGCTGTATATCAGCCGGGGGACCGGCTACTGGGGCCCGCCCAAGCGATTTGGTGCGCCGTCGGAGATTACGCGGATCAGGTTGGTGAGGGCTTAGCGTTACAGATCATCAATTACGATTCGCTCTCGCCGGCTCAATTACTCTCCATGTTATACTCTCCTTTAAACTATATAAAATGGCACTCATATTTTTTCGGGAGGCGCAGTGACTCGTTCGCGTAACACTTTACTCATTAAACTTTCCTTATCATCTTTCCTTTTCGTACTGTCTGCATGTGGAGGAGGAAATGGAAGTAACCCTACTTCATCTACTACTCCAAACACACCTACTTACTCAGTATCCATGACTATTCTTGGCTTAACAGAAAATAAAGCCATTACACTTTCACTAAATAATTTACCTTCCATCTCCATTAATAAAAATGGGAAATTCACATTTCCAACCTCACTTCCATCCGGCAGCAATTACTCCATTTCGATATTAACTCAACCAGACGAATTGCAATGCTCTATCCTAAAGGGCTCAGGAGCAATATCAACAACTGATATATCTAACATTACAATTGGCTGCACCCCGACACAACCGACCTTGGCTTTACTTGCAGGTGCAATTGGCGGCCCTGGATTGGCTGATGGAAAAGGCAGAGATGCGCGCCTTTTATCCCCATCATATGCAACAATGAGTCGAACTGGCTCCATTTTCCTGCGCGACTCCACATTACTTCGAAAAATCACATCGGATGGCCAAGTTTCGTACTATACAGGCTCACAGTACCCATTAGACTCCCTTGACTGCACTTTACCGCCACCGCCCACAGGAATGAATATTCCAAGTGGTGCGCCTCTCAAAGGAATGGCACCCTTCACTTATCACTATCAATCGCTCACCAGTCGACTTAAAGAAAGTGATACCACCGCAGCATACTGTGGTAGCCCGATAAACGGGCGAGGGATAGCCGCTCAGCTTGCTGCGTGGGGGAGCCTCGTTGTTGATAGTAAAGACAATGTCTACATAACCGATGCTTACAGCAATGCTATTCGTAGAGTTTCGTCAGATGGTTCAGTCACCACATATGCGGGGTCCATTACACAATCAGGCAATACAGATGGCTCCGCAGCAACTGCCAGATTTTCGAGCATCGGAAACTTGCACATAGATTCAAATGACAACATTTACTTAGAGAATGCAAATTGGAGCCTCAACGTCTCGCAAATGCGAAAAATATCCCCAAGCGGCGAAACCAGCACTCTCAATTTAAAACTTGATCGCAATTACTATCTCGCAGATGAAGATGGTACATTTTACTCATTCCAATTCAATAGCAAAGATGTCTATAAATTCGACAAAAATGGCAATTCAAATTTGTTCATCAAGAGCAACACCGACCCAACAAGCCCTCAAAGTTCATTTAGATTTACGCACGTAAAAAACGGGATCTTTTATGGCATTGAACACATAGATAGCACAGTCAATACCTCCAGTCTTGCCTCACGCAGCAGAATCCTAAAACTAGACTTAAATGGAAATTTGACCATTCTCGCTGGCTCCGACGCTCATTGGCCACCGACAACAAGCGATTTAAACTTTCCGGATGGTAAAAATGGAATAGCCCAGTTAGGTGAGATCAAGATCATCGCAATAGCTAACGGTGAGATTTACTTCACAGACTATTCTGCCGGTAGAATTCGCAAGCTTGATGCCTCTGGAAATATTGTAACCATTGCAGGCAGTACCATTGCTAGCGGGAGCCAAAATGGTCCTGGGATCAGCGCGCGATTCATGAAGGCATCGGGTGCTACCTATGACAGCAATGGCAATGCCTACATTTCCGATACTGATGATCATACTATTCGAAAAATAACACCGGATGGCATCGTATCAGTCTTTGCCGGTAAGGCCGGTGTTTCTGGCGCTGCAGATGGGGAAATTTCGCAAGCGTTGCTGAACTCCCCTGGAAAGATAGTGGCAGATCAATTTGACAATCTCTACTTCATAGATGCTGCCCCCATCAATTCCAACCTGCCCATCACATATCAAGGTGATGCAATTAGAAAAATTTCGCCTTCTGGCTCAGTTTCCACATTACTAAAAGGAAAGATCTGTACCCCAGAACAAAGCAAGTGCGAATATGATATATTCTCCACCATCGAAATAGCAAAAGACGGAACGCTTTTCTTGGGTGGGATAAGCTATCGCCCTTACACTTCAAACACACAACCATCCTTGACGGTTCTCAAGCTATCTCCCCAAGGGAATTCTTCAACATTATTTAAGAATAATTCACTAGGCTACGAAAATGGTTCTTTATCAACGGCAAAATTTAGATCTATTGTCTCGCTCGCCATTGGTTCTAATGGGACACTCTTTGTAGCAGATGCTTCAAATAACGTCATCAGAAAAATTTTGCCTGATGGCCAAGTCTACACACATGCAGGCAATGGTCCATTTAGGCAGGATTATCTTGGCAACAGCCTGCTGCGCCCCATTCAAGATGGGCAAGGATTGAATGCCATTTTCACAGGGATAACCAGCATGAAAATGGATGCAACTGGTACTTTATTTGTGTCTGATAGAGGTTCAATACGTAAAATTTCACCAGACGGATTGGTCAGTACCATTGCGGGGAATAAAGATACTATTGGCACTATACTGGGCAAACTACCCGCATCACTTGCTACTATCCAAGACATTGCCATCTCACCACTTGGACAACTCCTAATAGTCAGCGAAGGATCAATTCTCACGATCTCCGGTTTAGCGGTCAAACCAAAATAAAAAATCGGCCACCCCATTCGGAGTGGCCGCCAACAGACAAACATTTTTCCTTATGCAGTCAGGCGCTCAGCTTCCTGTGCACCCACCGCCTGACGCGCTGCAAATACATCGCCTACCAGCAAAATCGCCGGGCCGTCGAGCTGCCAGCTCGCGGCTTGCGGCAGTTCTGCCAGTGTCATGGTGAACTGGCGGGACGATTGCAGCGAGGCGCCTTCCACGATGCAGATAGTGGTCGACGCTTTCATGCCTGCTGCCAACAAAGCGGCAGCAATCAAATCAGCCTGTTTCACACCCATATAGAGCACGGCGGTATCCGCTGCGCGCACCACGTTGATCCAGTCGTTCGCGCCTTCGCCCTCGCCAATGCGCGCCGTGGCGAACACCACATTGCGCGACACGCCACGCGAGGTCAGCGAGATACCCAGATCGGCACTGGCAGCGAGCGCCGCCGTAATGCCGGGCACGACTTCATATTCGATACCGGCGGCATTGAGCGCGTCGATTTCTTCCTGGGCGCGGCCAAACAACATCGGGTCGCCACCCTTGAGCCGTACGACACGCTGATACTTGTGCGCGGCGTCAATGATGCGTTTATTGATGAATGACTGGCTGTGCGAGTGCTTGTGGCAGCGCTTGCCCACGGCAATCAATTCCGCCTGCGGACAGAATTCCAGCATCTCCGGCTGCACCAGCGCGTCGTATAGCACCACGTCGGCCTGTTGCAGCACACGCATGCCACGCACGGTAATCAGATCCGCTGCGCCGGGCCCTGCACCAATCAACCAGACTTTAGCCATCATGCGCTCCTGCGACGGAACAGCGGCAGCGGTTGCTCCGCGCTGGTCTGGTAGGCATCGCTGAAATCGTGCAGCCCCTTGGCGGCTTCGTGTACATCCTTGTCGGCGCGCACTTCAAAGGCATCAAAGCCGCAGCGGCGCAGGTAGAGCAAGGTGTCCTTGAACACATCGCCTACGGCACGCAACTCGCCTGCAAAGCCATAGCGTTCACGCAGCAAGCGTCCAATCGAGAAGCCGCGACCATCGGTAAAGGCCGGGAATTCCACGGCGATGATGGCGACGTTGGCTGCATCCGCACCAAGCGTTTCAGGCTCGTCATCCGGCTTGAACCAGATACCGACGTCGTCGCGACCAATCAACTCGTCCTTGCGCTCCAGCCATTCAGCCAAAGGCAGGAGGCTGTGGGCAGGCACTGGATCGTCACTGGCTTCCGCCAGACGCAGCCAGTGGTTGGCTGTGACTTCGATCTCGCCTGTCTGGCGATCCAGCTTGATCACATGTGGCGTCTTAACCATGGGCGCGCTCCTTCTGATACACGCGTGCCTTGAACGGCTCGATGCCGACGCGGTCGAACACATCAATAAATCGCTCGTCGCCTTCGCGCTGCTCTACGAACACATCAATCACCTGACGGATCACGCCCGGCACATCATCCTGCGCAAACGACGGGCCGATGACCTTACCCAGGCTGGCCTCGTAGCCCTGACGGCCACCCAGCGAAATCTGGTACCACTCGGAACCGTTCTTGTCGACGCCAAGAATCCCGATATTGCCGACATGATGATGGCCGCAGGAATTCATGCAGCCGGAAATATTGAGGTCCAGCTCGCCCAGATCGAACAGATCATCTAGGTTATCGAACAGCTTTTGCACGCCTTCGGCAATCGGAATGGACTTGGCATTGGCCAGATCGCAGAAATCGCCGCCCGGACAGGCAATGATGTCGGTCAACAGGCCGATATTCGGTGTAGCCAGCCCCAGCGCCTTGGCGGATTCCCACAGCGCAGCGACATCCGATTGTTTCACATCGGCCAGAATCAAATTCTGTTCGTGGCTCACGCGGAGTTCGCCATAGGCATATTGGTCGGCCAGATCGGCCACCGCATCGAGCTGATCCGCCGTTGCATCACCCGGCGCAACGCCAGTTTTCTTGAGCGAGAGCGTCACCGCCACATAACCCGGCTGCTTGTGCTTGAACACATTACGTTCGACAAAGCGCGCGAAGGCTTTGTTCTCGGCCTGCAACTGCACAAACCCTGCATCGTCGCCCGGCAGCGTTTCGTAGGCGGGCGCGGTGAAGAACTGCGATACGCGGTCGATTTCAGCTTGCGTCAGCGTGGCCGGGCCGTCCTTCAGGAAGGCCCATTCGGCTTCGACCTTGGCCGCAAACGATTCAGGCGTCATTGCCTTCACCAGAATCTTGATCCGTGCTTTGTACTTGTTATCGCGACGGCCATAGCGGTTGTACACACGCAGGATGGCGTCGAGATAGGTCAGCAGATGGTGTGGCTCAAGGAAGTCGCGGATCACGCTGCCGATAATCGGGGTACGACCCAGACCGCCGCCCACCAGCACCTTGAAGCCAACTTCACCGGCTGCATTGCGCACGGCATGCAGGCCAATATCATGTACCAATGTCGCGGCGCGATCTCCTACCGAACCTGATACGGCAATCTTGAACTTACGCGGCAAATGGGCGAATTCCGGATGAAAGGTCGACCACTGGCGAATGATTTCGCACCACGGACGCGGATCGACAATTTCATCAAACGCCACACCGGCAAATTGATCTGTGGTGGTGTTGCGGATGCAGTTGCCGGAGGTCTGGATGGCATGCATCTGCACAGTAGCCAGTTCGGCCAGAATCGCCGGCACATCTTCCAGCTTCGGCCAGTTGTACTGAATATTCTGGCGGGTGGTGAAGTGCGCATAGCTACGATCATAAGTACGCGCAATCGCCGCGAGCTTGCGTACCTGATCCGCGCGCAGATGGCCGTAGGGAATCGCCACCCGCAGCATCGGCGCATGGCGCTGAATGTAGAGGCCGTTCTGCAAGCGCAGCGGACGGAACTCCTCACCGGTCAGTTCGCCCGCCAGAAAGCGGTTGGTCTGGTCGGCGAACTGGGCGACACGCTGGTCAACCAGCGCCTGATCATAGTCGTCGTAGATATACATGAAACCCACCCTGAAAGATGGCGCAAAGCATAACAATGTCACCTTAGATCAAAAACGAATATTTCCTTCTATTCAAATACAGACTTTGACATGCTGCGCCGCAGCAGTGCTTGCAAGCCTGACTCGCACTACAATAGCGGGATTCCCAGCCCGCAATCAGCGCGGCCCTCATACGTTTCATACGGATGCCTCATGAGCCAGAACGACGTCAAGCAGCCCCAGCCAATCCATCTCAAGGATTACACACCTTCCGCCTTCCTGATCGAAAAGGTTGATCTGACCTTTGATATTGAAGACGAATCTACGCGCGTCACCTCGCGCATGGTGCTGCTGCGCAATCCGGCGCATCCGCATGCCAATGCCCCGCTGCGCCTGGATGGCCACGACATGGTGCTGGAATCAGTGAAGCTGGAGGGCGATGTGCTGGGCGCAGATGCCTACGTGCTCGATGATGCCTCGCTGACCATTCCGAACATGCCGGACACGGCGATTGTGGAAATCGTCACCACGCTGAGCCCGCATACCAATACCAGCCTGATGGGGCTGTATCGCTCCAATGGCAATTTCTTTACCCAATGCGAGGCCGAAGGCTTCCGCAAGATCACCTACTACATCGATCGTCCCGATGTGATGGCGCGTTTCACCACCACCATCATTGCCGACAAGCAAAGTTGCCCTGTGCTGCTATCCAACGGTAATCGCGTGGGCGAAGGCGTCAGCGACCGCAATCGTCACTGGGTGAAATGGGTCGATCCATTCAAGAAGCCGGCCTATCTGTTTGCACTGGTGGCGGGCAAGCTCTCCTGCGTGGCGGATCAGTTCACTACCCGTTCGGGTCGCAAGGTGGCGCTGGAAATTTATGTCGAGCATAGCGATCTCGACAAGTGCGCGCATGCCATGAATTCGGTTAAGAAATCGATGAAGTGGGACGAAGACACCTACGGCCTCGAATACGATCTCGATGCCTACATGATCGTGGCTGTGAGCGACTTCAATATGGGCGCCATGGAAAACAAGGGGCTGAACATCTTCAACACCAAGTACGTGCTGGCCCGCCCGGATACCGCGACCGATACTGATTTCGATGGCATTGAAGCCGTGATTGCCCACGAATACTTCCACAACTGGACCGGCAACCGTGTCACCTGCCGCGACTGGTTCCAGCTGTCGCTGAAGGAAGGCCTGACCGTCTTCCGTGATCAGGCTTTCTCTGCCGATATGGGTAGCCCGGCGGTGAAGCGCATCGAAGATGTGCGGGTGCTGCGCAATGCACAATTTGCCGAAGATGCCAGCCCGATGGCGCATCCGGTACGTCCCGAGTCCTATATCGAAATCAACAACTTCTACACCGTAACGATTTACGAAAAAGGTGCAGAAGTGGTGCGCATGTACCAGACCCTGTTCGGCAAGGAAGGCTTCCGCCGCGGCATGGACCTGTACTTCAAGCGCCATGATGGACAGGCAGTCACCTGTGACGACTTCCGCCGCGCCATGGCCGATGCCAACGGCGCCGACCTCAGTCAGTTTGAACGCTGGTACCAGCAAGCCGGTACGCCGGAGCTGCGCGTGACAGGCAACTGGAATGCGGCAAACCTGACCTATACGCTGGACGTGGCGCAATCCTGCCCGGACACCCCCGGCCAGACCAGCAAGCTCCCCTTCCATATTCCGTTGTCCGTCGGCCTGATCGATGCTGCAGGCAAGGATGTGCCGCTGGTGCTCCAAGCTAGCGATGCTGCGCCTGCCAGCACGCTGGTGCTGAATGTGACTGAGGCCTCGCAGCGTTTCGTCTTCAAGGATATCGCCAGCGAGCCGGTTCCATCCCTGTTGCGTGGTTTCTCCGCACCCGTGAAGCTGCATTTCCCGTACAGCCGCGCACAATTGGTACACCTGATGGCGCACGACAGCGATGCATTCTCGCGCTGGGAAGCCGGCCAGACCCTGATGATGCAGGATCTGCAGGAGTTGATCGAATCGGCCCGTTCGGGCAAGGAACTGGCCATCAAGGCCGACTTGCTGGACGCACTCAAGCGGATTCTCGACGATCAAAGCATCGACCCGGCATTGGTTGCACTGATGCTGAGCCTGCCGACCGAATCCTATCTGGCCGATCAACAAAGCGAAATCGACCCGGATGCGATTCATGCTGCTCGCCGCTTCATGCGCCAAGAAATTGCCCGCGCCCTGCACTACTCACTGCTGGCCGCCTGGGATCGACTCTCGGATAACGCACCTTATGCCTTCAATGCGGATGCCGTCGCCCGTCGCAGCCTGAAAAACACTGCTCTGGGCTTCCTGGCCGAACTCGACGATGTACAGGCGCGCGCCACCGTACGCAAGCAGTACGACGAAGCCAATAACATGACTGACACCCTGGCTGCCATCGTTGCACTGGCCGAGCTGGAGACCGGTGACGACGCGCTGGCGGCTTTTGCCGACAAATGGCAGCACGATGCACTGGTCATGGACAAATGGTTTGCCATTCAGGCTGGATCACGCCGGCTCGGTACCGTCGCACACACCCGCAAACTGATGTCCCACCCGGGCTTTGCGCTGTCGAACCCGAACAAGGTACGTTCGCTGATCGGCATGTTCCTGCACAACAATCTTGCAGGGTTCCACGCCAAGGATGGCTCAGGCTATGCATTTGCTGGCGATACCATTCTGGCGGTCGATGCCCTGAATCCGCAGGTAGCATCGCGTCTGGCGGGCTGTTTCAATCGCTGGAAGAAGATGGAACCGGCCCGCCGTGCCCTGATGCGCGCCCAGCTGGATCGACTGGCTGCGCACGAAGGACTGTCGCGTGACGTGTATGAAATTGTCTCGCGCAACCTCGCCTGACGTAATTTCCGCACATTCACGGCATTTTACCCACCACAGGGCGGCTCGAGGCTTGCCCTTGTGGCGTGGCTTGCCATAATGGATTATTCGCGTTCCCTGGCCAGGACAGCTACCATGCAGCTTCCGATTTTGCTGGTTGAAGATAATCCCGATGACGAAGCGCTCACCATTCGAGCGTTTTCCAAGAACGGCATCCAAAATCCCATTCATGTTGCCCGTGATGGGCAGGAAGCCCTGGACTATCTATTCGGCCCCGGCGCTCGCCATCCCAAGCATCCGGATGAAATGCCGGTGCTGATCCTGCTTGATATCAAGCTACCCAAATTGTCCGGCATTGAAGTTTTGCGGCAAATTCGCAATCACGAAGTCACCCGACTGATTCCTGTGGTGGTACTCACGACTTCGAAGGAAGAAGATGATCTCGTGCGCAGTTACAGCTTGGGTGCAAACAGCTATATCCGTAAACCCGTCGATTTCACCCAGTTCATGGAAGTGGTCCGTCAGGTTGGCATCTACTGGCTCATGCTGAACGAAGCGGTGCATAACTAAGCCCTGCATGCCATGAGCGAGTCGACAGTTCAGCACACCTTCCTGCATGTTCTAGTCATCGACGATTCCGATGATGATGCCCTGCTGAATATTCTCGCGCTCAGGCGAGAGGGCTTTGCGGTCAAACATATCCGGGTTGATACCGGCCCCGCCCTCATCTCCGCACTCGAATCCAGCGCTTGGGATGTGGTGCTGTCCGATTTTTCCATGCCCAATTTCAGCGCACATGAAGCACTGGCTATTTACCAGTCCTACCAGCTGAATGCCCCGTTTATTGTGGTCACAGGTACCATTGGTGAAGAGTCTGCCGTCGCCATGATGAAAGCGGGCGTAAACGACTTTGTCCTGAAAACCCACCTGAAACGTCTGCCCGGCGTGGTCGAACGGGAATTGCGCGAAGCCGAGAATCGCCGCGCAAAAAAGGAAACCGAACACGCGCTCCGTATCAGCCAGGAACGATATGAACTGGCGCTGCGCGGCGCCAACGATGGCCTGTGGGATTGGGATATACGCGCAGATCAGGTGTATTTCTCGCCACGCTGGCGCGATATGCTGGGCATCGCTGCCGACGAAGTGATGGAATCATTCCCGAATTGTTTCTACAACATGATTCATCCAGATGATGTGGCTCATCTTCAGGCCAGCCTGGATCAGCATCTCGAACACCAGTCACCCCATCTGGAAACCGAACATCGCATTATGCACCGCGATGGGCAGTGGCGCTGGATGCTGGTTCGCGGCATGGCCATGTTCGAAGAAAGCACGGGCGCACCGTATCGCATGGCAGGTTCGCTTACCGACATCACCGCCCGGAAACGTACCGAGGAACAGTTACTCTACGACGCCCTGCACGATGGTCTAACCGGACTGGCGAACCGCGCGCTGTTTACTGATTTTCTGGGATTCGCCTTAGGGCATGCAACGCGCGATGACGGCTACTTGTGTGCGGTGCTGTGTCTGAATCTGGAGCGTTTCCGTTATATCAATGACAGCTTTGGTCATCCGTTTGGAGACCATGTCTTGCGTGTGACGGGTGAACGTCTGATGCACGCCCGGCGCGGAGGCGATGTAGTGGCACGCTTCGGTGGCGACGAATTCGCGGTCTTGCTGGATAACATCCGCGACGTGCAAGATGCCGTGCAAATCACCGAAACCATGCTCACAGAGCTGGAAAAGCCGATCGCCATTGAGGGGCACGAAATCTACCCTGCGGCGCGCGTGGGCATATCCCTCTCGGATGCCGGCTATACGCATCCGGAGGAAATGATTCGAGATGCAGATACCGCCATGCACCGTGCAAAATCGCACAAGGCCAAAACCCGTACCCGCATCGAAATCTTTGATAGCGCCATGCATGGCATGATGCTCAAAGCGCTCAAGATGGAGCACGAAATCCGCCGTGCTATCGAGGCTGGCGAGTTTCGTGCTTACTATCAGCCCATCATCAATCTGAAAACTGGCCGGCTGTGTGCCTTTGAAGCCTTGGTACGCTGGGTCAAACCCGATGGCAGTATTGTGTCGCCACTTGATTTCATCCCGCTGTCAGAAGAGCTCGGCCTAGTGAATCAAATTGGTCAGCAGATGCTCATTCAGGCTACGGCACAGATTGGCGAGTGGGAAAAATCGTTCCCGGGTAATAAGTTGAAAGTAAGCGTCAACCTATCCAGCAAGCAGTTCAATCAACCCGACCTTATTCAGCAGATTGATGATGCAATTGCCCAGGCAGGTATCACGCCTGATCGTCTTGAACTGGAACTGACGGAGTCCACGCTGATCGAGCATGAGGATACCGCCTCCACCGTCGCCGTACTGGATGCGCTGCGTGGCCGGGGCATTCAAATCTTGCTGGATGACTTTGGTACAGGTTACTCATCACTCTCCTACCTGCACCGCTTTCCAACCAATTTTCTCAAAATCGACGGTTCATTCGTACAGCGCATCACTCAAACCGAAAGACACCGCAGTGGTGCGGTTGTCCGCACCATCGTCGTGCTCGGACACAGTCTTGGCATGTCACTGGTGGCTGAAGGCGTGGAAACGATCGAACAGCTTGCCACCCTGCGCGGAATGAACTGCGATTTTGCACAGGGATACCTGTTTGCCAAACCCCTCCCTGCTGACGAGGCCACCCGTCTGATCGCCTGCAACCCGGTTTGGTAAACGCGTTACACCTGGCCGAGAAACCAGTTCACGATGTAGTAGTGATCTTCGAAGAGCTGCTCTTCCATCCGCGTAAATTCTGAGAGCGGTACCCATTTGGCGCGATCGGCATCATCCGAGCCACGCACTTTTGGCAGGCCTTCTGACGTTGGCGCTAATTCAATCAAAAATGCATGGGTAATCGTTCGACCGCGCAGGCTGCGTAATGGATGATCAAACACCCGCGATGCCCGGATCGAGCCAGACAGCACTGGCGCGGGTACCTTGAGTCGCGTTTCCTCTTTCAGTTCGCGAATCACCGCATCGCGAATCCGCTCTTCGGGCTCTACAAATCCGCCGGGGAGCGCCCACAAACCTTTTCCGGGCGGTGAGCGGCGTCTGACGAGCAATACATGACCGGAATGAATGACGACTGCATCTACTGTAACCAGCGTGGGGGGAAATGGTGCCGCTGCCCAGCTTTGCTTATAACGCTTCACGAACAGATATTCGTTCTGCAGGTTGGCAAATGACTCTGATTGCCGGAATGTTTGCAGCCAGTCGAATACAGCCGATGGCAACAATGCCTTACAGGCCTCAAAATCATCGGCTCGATCCGGATCAAAGTAAGCATGACGAATGCGTGATGCCTGCAAATCCGGTACTTCGCTGGCCTCTACCCGCGCCCATTGCGGAAACAAATCAAGGTAATCGGTATAACTGCCACGGGGCGGTCCGACTAGCCCGATACGGAACTGCGTCAGACTGCTATCGAGCTTGGTGGTATCCACCGCAATGACACGATCAACTTGATTCTGCACTTCAGTCAGCCATTGCTGATCGTTGTACATCCGGTCGGATACACCCACTACAAACACACGTGATTGATCTTCCAGCGACAGCGAACTGCGAATGAGTTGCTCGCGCTCATCCAGCGTCCAAGGATTGCGCGGCGTGCGGGCCTGCCGGGCAGAACCGCACAGCACAATCACTTTGTCTGCCAGACGCAGCGCATGCTGTAGCGTCCACAAATGGCCGTTATGGAAGGGCTGGAATCGCCCGATAAACACCAGATAGTCAAAATCACGCTTCTCGGACATCGCCGGATATATCCATTCAGGTCAGTTGCGACAATCGTATTGCACATAAACAAACAGCGCAGACATGCTGCGCTGTTTCAAGCGATCACCTATCTTACGCAGTCACAGGTGCGGACTTGGCCGCCGCTGCCATTTGCGCCTGACTGAACGCCAGCATGCGCTCGATCGGCAGACGGGCTGCATCCATCTGTGCATCCGTCAGGTAATCGATCACAATACCACCGCCCTGTTGCGCCGCCTTGACAGCATCCACGGTGTTCATGCGCATATAGGGGCATTGATTGCACTGGCAACCTGCGTAGATTGGTGCCTGACGAATCTTCAGATCAGGACGAGCCAGACCCATGTTGTACAGGATGCCTTCTTCGGTGGCGACCAGAATCGTCGCATCCGGCTCGCGGTCGAATTGCTTCACCCAGTTGAGCATGCCCGAGGTAGAACCCACATAATCGGCGCGCTTCAGCACGGGCAGCGGGCTTTCCGGATGGGCGATCAGGTAGTAAGTGCCCTCGATACCTGCAAAGGCCTCGTTCAGCGCTGCTTCGTTGAACTTGTCATGCACTTCGCACACTGCACTCCACAGTGGCATATCGTAGCCGTACTGGTAGTTCAGGTAGGCGCCCATATTGCGATCCGGCGAAAAGCACACCTTCTTGCCTTCGGCATACAGCGACGCAATGATGTCGTCTACATTGCGACTGGTGACTATCCAGTCGGACAGCGCCTTATGTTCGGCGGACGAATTGATATAGGACACGTGCACATAATCAGCATGCTTCTCGCGCCATGCAGCCAGACGCTTGACATCCGTCTGGGTCACCAGCGAACAGGTCGAGTTTGTATCTGGCAGCACTACTTTGGCATGCGGATTGAGAATTTTGGCTGTTTCGGCCATGAAGCGAACACCGGCGAATACAATCACATCGGCTTCACATTCTTTGGCGAACAGGGAGAGTTCCAGGCTATCACCGACTTTGTCGGCCATTTGCTGGACTTCGGGCGCAGTATAGTAATGCGCAAGCGTAACCACACGCTGGCTCATGGGAGTTCCTCCACACAACAGATGCCGCTGCTCTCAGCGACTGACAGGGCCCGCAAACAACGCAAGCAAACTTTTCGTGTCGCAGGCGGAATCCCCGCCTGACTTCGCGACAAATGGAAAAATACCAAAAAAGCCTTGTTCTGACTAGTATTTACGCCAAACGGCCAGATGTTCGCGTAAAAAAATCATCACAAAACGCTTGACAGAAATTTTAGGCTCCCTATAATAGCCGCTCTTCGCAACGAAGACGACGCGAAAGCGGAATGCGGGATTAGCTCAGTTGGTAGAGCGATACCTTGCCAAGGTATAGGTCGAGAGTTCGAGCCTCTTATCCCGCTCCAAACCCTTTTAAGTCGTTTGATGTGCAAGATGAAGTAACGTGATGCGGGATTAGCTCAGTTGGTAGAGCGATACCTTGCCAAGGTATAGGTCGAGAGTTCGAGCCTCTTATCCCGCTCCATCACCCTGCTTTATCAAGCCATCGAATTCGTCGCCATGCGGGATTAGCTCAGTTGGTAGAGCGATACCTTGCCAAGGTATAGGTCGAGAGTTCGAGCCTCTTATCCCGCTCCATATTTTATCTGGTTGATGCGTCAACCAGACTCTCCGAACACAGCAATGTGGACGGGGCGCGATAGCAAAGCGGTTATGCACCGGATTGCAAATCCGTGTAGGTCGGTTCGACTCCGGCTCGCGCCTCCAAAGGTATATTGAAAGCCCGATCATCTGATCGGGCTTTTGTCATTTGACTCTACCTATCTTTCCTTGTCATTCGTCATCTGACAGATCACTTTACGCCGCGATGATCTATATCAGAATCGTTGCCATCCATTTCACCATTCGCGATGCAAGTCCCTACCCTGCCCGATAACGAAGCAGATCGACTGGCCTCCCTGCAACGGATGCAGTTACTGGCCTCGCCAGACGAGCCATGTTTTGATCGCATCACGCGTATCGCACAGAAGCTATTCAAAACCCCCATTGTACTGATTTCGCTAGTGGATACCGATCAGCAATGGTTTAAATCCTGCATTGGTCTGACCTGCAGGTCGACCTCCCGCGATATTTCTTTCTGCGGCCACGCCATTTTGAGCGACAGTTTGCTGGTGGTGCCCGATGCATTGCAGGATGCGCGCTTTCGCGATAACCCACTCGTACTTGGTGCACCTTTTATCCGTTTCTACGCAGGATGCCCGCTCAAAAATCACGAGGGTTACCGGATTGGCACTTTGTGTATTATCGATGATCAACCTCGGCAGCTCACACCAGACGAGTACCAGAGCCTGCAGGATTTGGGTGCCTGGGTTGAACTCGCCTTTCTGAACCGGGATTTGTCCGGGGTGCAGCAATCCCTGATTCAGGAACTGGATCAATCAAAACGGCTTACGCAGCTCGATCCACTCCTGAACATCTGGCACCGCGAGGCGATTCTTGAATTACTTAAACGCGAACTATCCCGAGCATTTCATAATAAATCTCGGATGGCTGTCGCCTTACTCGACATCGACCAGTTTGCACGGGTTAACCAGCAAGTGGGGCATCAGGCGAGCGATCTGGTACTGTTCGACTTTGTGCGGCGGGTCAAATCCTGTGTGCGCCAATTTGACACCATCGGACGCTATGGTAACGACGAATTTCTGATTATCCTGCCAGATATCGAGCGTGAAGGTGTGTGTATCCGGCTCTCCAAATTGATCAACGAGATCCGCGGCGCCCCTTTCACCAGTGATGCCACTTTGATTGATCTGCATGCCAGTGTCGGGTGCGTGACCATTGACTACACCCTGAGCACACCGAACGAGCAAGAAGTATTAGCATTCCTCGAACAGGCCTTAAGCGATGCCATGGCAACGGGGGGCAATAAATTGATCATGCGCGCCACTGAAAATATCCTGCAGAAATAAGGTCTTCGTCTGCCCCCTGCTCCCCCCTGTCTCGGGCTAAAATGTGCACTCGCACAGGAGCCCACATGCCCAATTTTGTCCTTTATCTAGCCTCAACACTGATTTGGGGCTCCACCTGGCTTGTCATTACCTTTCAATTTGGTGTGGTGTCAGTCACGGCATCCGTAGGCTACCGCTTTATTGTGGCCGGGTTGCTACTCGGAACCTGGTGCGTCTTCCGCGGACATTCCCTGAAACTGTCAGCGGATCACATCAAATGGAGTGTTATGCAGGGACTGCTGATGTTCATGACCAGCTATATGCTGATCTATGAAAGTGAACGGCACATTGCATCGGGATTAGTAGCGGTGCTCAATTCCGTGATGGTGATTTTTAACCTGATCGGGATGCGCCTATGTTTTGGCCGCCCGATCGAACTTCGCTCAATGCTTGGCGGCGCACTTGGTATTACGGGCATTGTGCTGGTCTTCATGCCCGAGCTCGCCACCGTTCGCGCTGACCGGGATGTGCTGTGGGGAGCCATGCTCGCAGTGCTGGCCGCGCTCGTGGCATCGTCGGCCAATATGCTGGCGCAGCGCAACCGCAATCATGGCATCCCGCTGCTGCCAAGTATGTCCATTGGTATGATCACGGGGGGCATTGGCGCCCTGATCATTTCAGTCGCCAAAGGCAATCCACTCGTCTTCGACTGGCGTCCGGAGTACATCGCCTCATTGCTCTACCTGGCAGTTTTCGGCTCGATTATCGCTTTTGCCGCCTACCTGACGCTGATGGGACGGATTGGTGCAGGCCAAGCCGTATATGTCTCCATCGTGATACCCATCATTGCCCTGATTTTGTCTGGCTTTTTTGAGGGCTTTCATTGGCAATGGAGTACAGTTGCAGGCATTGCACTGGCCGTCATTGGCAATATCGTCATGATGGGCGACCCGGTTTTACTGGCTCGCATCCCGCTGCTCGGCAAACACTTAACGTGGACACCAACGCATGAAAACCGGTGAGCTTGCCGCCGCCACGGGCGTAGATCGCGAGACCATCCGCTTTTATGAAACGGCAGGGTTGCTCCCGCCACCCAGTCGTTTGTCAAACGGCTACCGGATCTACGGGCAGCAGCATTTGGAAAGGCTGTCTTTCATTCGCCATTGCCGGTCGCTGGATATATCACTCGAAGACATTGGCAAACTGCTGACGACACTGGATGTCCCGTCACCAGATTTCAGTGATATCGATTCACTGATTGATGCGCATTTGGTAAGAGTTCGGGCGCGACTGGCCAGTATGCATGCACTGGAACAGCAACTGATTCGACTGCGATCACGATGCGACAGCAATCATGCCGATCACGCGTGCGGCATCATGGCCGAACTGGTGGCTGCGGCGCATGGTGAGGCGTGCGCTTGCCATGTCCATTCGCAGGGATAAATGTCGATTGGCACCGCATGCCGGTCTGGCGACAAAAGCGACTCAATAGGCGCGCTCACGCATCCATTTGGTCATGATCCACTTTTCACCGGCAACAACGGGTGCGCCACCATGCAGGGATAAGGGATCGAGCTGCCCCTGGCCGTTGAGATATCGAAAATAGACAGCACTGCCCTTGCGAGGCATGACGGAAAGACCGGCTTCAGGGAAAATCGTTGCGCCACCGGCTTCCACATCGTTCAGATAGAGCACCAGTGTCGCCACCCGCTGGCCGCCGTGCGCCAAATGGGTGGCACTGCCGGGATCGCTGGGCGGGAAGTAGTCGAAGTGAGGCTTATACTCTGCCCCCACACCATAGCGCAGGATTTGTAACCCTTCGCCATTCTCCAGGGGCCAGTGCATCAGCCGGGCAATACGCGTATCGATTCGCGTAATAAAGGCATCTTCGCAGCGATTGAAATAGGTGCCTTCACTACTGCGATCGTCAATGACCTCAAACGCACCAGTGGCCGGATCAACAATCGCCGAGCGCGTCAGCTTGGCACGCGAGCGGGCAATGATTTCATCGCACTCATCATCGGTCAGCACGCCATCGAATACAATAACCTGCGGTAATTCGCAGCGCATGGCCACAGAGACGGTACGATCCCCGACATCCAGCCGGTTTACATCAGGAATCGGCATCGGATCGTAACGATATTCAAGCGAATTTAGAGGATCAGGGGCAATGGAGGCCAGTATATCCAGATCCGGAATGGCGGACTGCATAAACTGACGGGCAGCCGATTCATCGACCCCAGCCCCGGTCATGGCTTTGAAAATTGCCTGATGCGTGCATCCCCGGTTCAGGTTGTCCTGCAACCAGACCTGCCATTCTTCACCCAGTTTCATTGATCGCCTCCGCTTGCGTTCTCGTGATTGCGGCAACAGACTAACGCCGTCACCGCCTCACGCGCAATGGGCGATCAGTGGTCTGCTGCGACTACACCACCATCCAGCGTTTGAGTGCGTCGTGATAGGTATCAATCAACGAATCACGGCTCTCCATGGATACCTGCAGATCTTGCAGCAGGCCATTTTGCAAGCTGTACACCCATCCATGCACGGTCACGGCCTGACCGCGCGCCCACGCATCTTCCACCACGGTGGTACGGCTGGCATTCACCACCTGTTCAATCACGTTCAGCTCACACAGCTTATCCGCACGAATCTCTGGCGGCATTTGCTCGATTTTGCGGAAATGTGCGCGATGAATATCCTGTATATGGCGCAGCCAGTTATCGGCCAGTCCCACACGGGTTTCGGTCAGCGCTGCGCGCACACCGCCACAGCCATAATGGCCGCAGACAATCACATGCTTGACCTTCAGCATATCAACGGCAAACTGCAACGTAGACAGACAGTTCAGATCCGAGTGAACAATCAGATTGGCCACATTGCGATGCACGAACACTTCGCCCGGCATCAGATTGATCAGCTCGTTTGCAGGTACTCGACTGTCGGCACAGCCGATCCACATATATTCAGGCGCTTGTTGCTGAGCGAGTTGCTCGAAGAAAACCGGGTCCCGTTCGTTGACTTTGCGAGCCCACTCACGATTATTCGCCAACAGATGGTCCAATGGCATGCACGTGCTCCGGATAATCAAGACGGCGCGAGTGTACCTTCATCCTGATGGGATGCAAGTCCGTTTACGCATTTCAACATACTCAAATCTTGCATTGTTTTATACAACACTCGCCCAAAACCCTTACGCCGTCACTGTTCCACCCTCAACCCACTCGGCTAGACTGCTGCGCCTGCTTGTATCGGCTCACGCGTCTATCAAAAGGAAAAGCACCATGCGCCGCGCTCTGATCCACTTTGCGCCTTTCGCCCTCATCACAAGCCTGTTTGCGGCAGACTTATCTACCCATGCTGAACGTAGCGGATTTGTTCAGACTGGCCGCTATCAGGAGGTGATTGATCTCTGTTCGGCATTTCCGACCCATTATTCCGGCAAAGTGAAATGCATCGAGTTTGGCAAAACGCCCGAAGGTAGACCCATGAAGGCCTTAGTCGCCTCGGCGCGCGGGGTACTAACCCCTGAAGCGGCCAAGCAACAGGGCATCCCCGTGGTGTTGCTGCAAGGTGGCATCCATGCGGGCGAAATCGATGGCAAGGATGCCGGCTTCTATGCCTTGCGCGAGATGCTGGACGGCACTGCCGCGCGGGGTGCGCTCGACAAGGCTGTCGTCGTGTTTGTGCCGGTATTCAATATCGATGGGCATGAGCGCTTTGGTCGCTGGAATCGCCCCAATCAGGTCGGCCCCGAGGAAATGGGCTGGCGCACTACGGCACAGAATTTCAACCTGAACCGCGATTACCTGAAAGCCGATGCGCCGGAAATGCAGGCCATGCTGAAGCTGCTCAATGAATGGGATCCGCTGGTGTATGTGGATATGCATGTCACCGATGGTGCAAAATTCCAGCATGATGTCTCCATCCAGCTAGAGCCCTCGCATATGGGCGATGCGCTGATGCGGGCAAGTGGCACAACTCTTCGCGATAATGTCATCGGCCAACTGAACACACAGGGGTCAATGGCACTCCCCTTCTATATGTCCTTTCAAGATGAGGACAATCCGGCGTCAGGCTTTGCCGATGGCGTCCCGCCACCTCGCTTCTCGACCGGCTATATTCCCCTGCGCAACCGTTTTGCCATTCTGGTTGAAACACACTCCTGGAAAGACTATCGCACCCGCGTGCGCATCACCCGCAATACGATCCTGTCGGTGATGAGCCAAGTGGCAGAGCACGGTGATGCATGGCTTACTCAGGCGCATGCTGCCGATGAGCACAGCGCCAGCCTGGGTGGGCAGATGATGCCGCTCACTTACAAGACCACCGAACAGAGCAGAATGATCGACTTCAAGGGCTATGCCTACACGCGTACGCCGTCCGATATCTCCGGCCAGATCATGGTGCGCTACGATGATCGCAAACCGCAAATCTGGCACGTTCCGCTCCGTGACACCATTGTCCCCGATGTCTCCGTCCGCGTACCGGAGGGTGGTTATCTGGTGCCCCCCGCCTATGCGGCACGCGTTGCGGCACGGCTAAAAGCGCATGGCGTGCAGTTCCATGTAGTGAATCGGCCACTGGAGCTGATGGGTGAAGTCTGGCGTGCAAGCACAGTGAAGTTCACGCCCGAATCGTTTGAGGGTCATCAGCGCATCAGCACCACCGGTCGCTGGATCGCCGAACCACGGACACTGGCGATGGGTAGTCTGTTCGTGCCCATTCGCCAGCCGCTGGCACGCGTTGCCATCCACCTGCTGGAACCCGATGCACCGGACTCCTTGCTGCAATGGGGCGAGTTCAATACTGCTTTCGAGCGCAAGGAATACATGGAAAGCTATGTAGCCGAAGATGTAGCGCGCGAGATGCTGGCCAGCAATCCGGCGATTAAGACTGAATTCGAGAAGATGCTGGCAACGGATGCCGCATTTGCCAAAGACCCGGCAGCCCGCCTGAACTTTTTTGCGCGCCGCCATCCGTCCTGGGACGACCGCTTCAATGTCTATCCCGTCATCCGTGTCGATTCCTCTACGCTGACAAGTCCTGCCAAATCCTGAATGGCACGCCCACCCCGGCATCCAACCGGGGTGGGCAGCCGAGTCGCTTATGCCGCGACGGTTTCACGCAGCGTTTTAGCCGCATTCACCAGATTGGATAAGGCAGGAATCACCTCCTGCCACTGGCGGGTTTTCAGGCCACAATCCGGATTCACCCACAGCCGCTCAGCCGGAATGCGCTCGGCAGCCTTCTGCATCAACACCACAATTTCCGCCTCGGTCGGAATGTTCGGCGAGTGTATGTCGTAGACGCCCGGCCCAATCTCGTTGGGATAGTTGAAGCGATCGAAGGCATCCAGCAGCTCCATATCCGAGCGCGAGGTTTCGATTGTGATCACGTCGGCATCCATGCTGGCGATGGATTCGATGATGTCATTGAACTCCGAGTAACACATATGGGTATGAATCTGGGTTTCATCGCGTACACCATTGGCGGTGATGCGGAACGATTCGACCGCCCAGTCGAGATAGTCCTGCCACTGCGACTTGCGCAGCGGTAAACCTTCACGCAGCGCCGCTTCATCAATCTGGATCACACTGACTCCAGCCGCCTCGAGATCCAGCACCTCCTGCCGGATTGCCAGCGCCAGCTGTTTGCACGATACCGAGCGCGGCTGATCATCGCGGACAAAGGACCAGTTCAGAATCGTTACCGGGCCGGTCAGCATCCCCTTCATTGGCTTGTTCGTAAGCGATTGCGCATACTGTATCCACTCGACCGTCATGGCACGCGGGCGGCTGATATCGCCAAACAGAATCGGCGGCTTCACGCAACGCGAGCCATAGGACTGTACCCAGCCAAACTGGCTGAAGGCATAACCATCGAGCTGCTCGCCGAAATATTCCACCATATCGTTGCGCTCAGCTTCGCCATGCACCAGTACATCCAGTCCCAGCGCCTCTTGCTCTCGCACGCTGCGGGCGATTTCTGCGCGCATCGCGGTCCGATAGCTTGCCTCATCCAAACGCCCGGCCTTGAACTCGCTGCGTGCGTGACGAATTTCGGCAGTTTGCGGGAAGGAACCAATGGTGGTGGTTGGAAAGGCAGGCAATTTGAGGCGAGCCGCTTGCTCAACTGCGCGCTCGTGATAGGGGCGCGTGCGCTGGCCAAGATCAGATGAAATGGCATCCACCGCAGCCTTCACGGCTGGATTATGTACACGTGGAGAATTGCGGCGAGAGGCAATGGCGCCGGCGTTATCGTCCAACTGCGATTGCACTGCAGCACGTCCCCGATTCAGGGCAATGGCCAGTGTCTCGATTTCCACCAGCTTTTGTTGAGCAAATGCCAGCCACGAGACGATATCGGCATCCAGCTTTCGTTCACTGTCGAGATCGACGGGCACATGTAGCAAGGAGCACGATGGCGCCAACCACAGGCGCTCCCCCAGACGCTCGGCCAGCGGCTCCAGCCAGTTGAGGGTCGTCACCAGATCAGTCTTCCAGATATTGCGTCCGTTCACCACACCCAGCGAAATGACCTTGTGTGCTGCAATTAGATTCAGCAGCGGCAGCACTTCGCTTTGCGCATTTACTGCATCCAGGTGAATACCGGCCACTGGCAGGTTAGCAGCCAGATAGAGATTTTCGCGCAACTGGCCGAAGTACGTGGCCAGCAATATCTTCACGCGACAGGCCTTGAACTGATGGTAGGCCGTATTAAATGCATACTGCCAGTCGAGATCCAGCTCGGTGACCAGCAGGGGCTCATCCACTTGCACCCATTCAATGCCATGTTCGGCCAGTGTATTCAGTAGCTCGACATACACGGCTAATAGACGCGGCAGCAGATCTAGTTTGTTTGAATCATCCTTGGCCTTGCCCAAGGCAAGATAGGTCACCGGGCCAATGATCACGGGCTTGGCCCTCACACCCAGTGCCTGCGCTTCAGCCAATTGCGCCAGCAGCTGGCTGGCATCCAGCGTGAAGGTTGTACCTGCATGAAATTCCGGGACGATGTAGTGGTAGTTGGTGTCGAACCATTTGGTCATCTCGCCCGCCGCCACGCCACCGCAGCAGTGTGCATGCTCATGAGCGGATTGCGCTGACCGGCCACGGGCCACGCGAAAGTAGTTATCCAGCGGATCGCCATGAAAATCGCGGACTCGCTCCGGCAAATTGCCAAGCGTAAAGCTCATGTCCAGCACCTGATCGTAAAACGAGAAATCACCCACTGGCACCCAGTCCAGCTTAATCTGATCAGCCCAATGGCGCAGACGCAAATCTGCCCCCACCTGCTTCAGCTCGCTCAACGACGATTGCCCCTTCCAGTAGCTTTCCTGTGCAAATTTCAATTCGCGGCGGGCACCTATACGGGGAAAACCAAGATTATGCGTGCGTACCATGATGCAGAGACCTGTGTTTGCGTTGAAGTTGCGTCATAGTAGGATGGATTAATCATGAAATAAATTGACACTTATTCAAAAATGAATGAATTTCATTCACCATCCTATCCATTGCAGGCCTGCCCCAATTCGATACAAATGTGCTAAACATGCGTATCGTCTGATTTGATCTTGCTATGACATCCATACGCTTTACCTTCATTCTCGCCACAGGACTTGCGCTCCTCCTGACCAATACGGTTCATGCCGGGCCCGAAGCCATTCAATTTGGCCCACGACAGCATGGCAGGATCGCCGTCCCATCAGAAAACTCCTTGTCGCAAGCGACCACTCCGCCCTCGCGCGAACTCGCTCTGGGTAGTGAAATCATGGTGGTATCGGGCTACGAGCCCGGCGCATCTGGAACAGTGAAAGTGCATATTGATCGACCCGGTGCACGCGTTTTACTGGTGCTGACCGCTTACGAATCTGTTCGTTGGCAGATCAGTTCGACCCCGCGCACCTCCATCGCCGCCATCCTGACAGGTGGGTATTACGAGTCCAGTCTGGAAAGTGCATCCAAGGTACCTGCATATCGCATGGATCTGCCCTATAGCTACGAAAAGGACAATGCCAACTTTCATGAGTTGCTGAGCAAATTGCATGCACAGTTTGGCGTGGAGCGGGTACATGCTTTCCGTGGGCAGTATCGCCTGCCTGCGCAGGTCTCAATTGCGGAGGTCGATGCGCCTCACGCTGCCCTCACACTTGCGGGAACGCCAGCACGCCCAGCACCGGTCAAACTCGAATTCAAACTGCGCGACAGCAGCGGAGTGCCTGTTAGCTGGACGTTGTCCGGTCCTGTCAGTCCGAATGAGGCACATGGCTATTCCGATGCGCCAATCGCCTTTGCCGGTTCAACAGGGCAGCGCCAATATCTTCTGAAAAACGATAGCCTGACTCGAATTGATCATGACTCAGGGGAGGAAACACGGCTCGATCTGCCATCGGACTTTCCCCGGTTTTCGTGGGCAATGGATCTTGCACACGATAGCAAACGCAATCTGGTCACGGTCGTATCACTTGGGGGCGAGGGCTTTCTGTATCGCTACGATGCCACCCAGCGGAAATGGATGGATTACCGTTCGCTCAACAACATCGACCTGTATTCGCTCACTTACGATCGCTCGGCTGATCGTTATATCGCGTGGTCGGACAGGGGCGACCTGATCTTTATCAGCCCGACAGGCGATGTGCTGTTTTCCCGCAATGTACTGGCACAACTGGAAGGATTTGGTCGCCTGTATGATCGTGGCAACAGCCGCACACCACGGCTACGACTAGTTGGTGCAGGCAATGCCGTCGCACTGCTGTACCAGGCCAACCATCAGATTCTGCGCATCTGGCACTATGATGTCAGTCGCAATGTGGCGACGCTGACGTATTCAGCTTCCTAGGGTCTGACAGTTCATGAACATTCGAAGGTATGCAGCATTTTTCATGATTGCATCGGCAGCCTATGCTGCCCCCATCTCCGACATCGACCGCCTGCGCCAGTACGTACAGACCGCCTACCCTTCGCTCCTGTATGTGGATCGTTACCGGCAAGCCTTTCCTGACGATACGCAGGGTGGCGATGCGCTATGGCGCAGCAAGGATGCAATTGCACTCGACACCCCGTCGGATCTGACCGCCGCGCTGGCCGGGCTGAAAGATCAGCATGTATCGATTGCCGTTGCGGGTAGTACCACCGAAACACTGGGTGTGCTGTTCCGCACCTCGACCGGTGGCGGCCTGATGGTCTGGCGGATCGTCGATCCGGCAATCACGACCCTTGTTCCAGATGAAACCGTCCTGACAATTGATGGAGTGGATAGCACGGAATGGTTGCCGCGCATGGCCGAACGCACGTTTGGCGGCAATCAGCGCGCAAGGATGGCTGAAGCAGGATTGCAGCTGGCTTTGGGTTCGCGATTGCAGCATGAGGTGTATGGGCTTGGCCAAACGGTCACCCTCACCGTTCGAGGAGGCGATGGCGCAGTCCGTACGGTAGTCCTGCCTTATCAGCAAGCGGACAAGCATTTCGCGCGCCGCATCGCCGAAGCTGCCAATCAGCCGGACTTGCCGCCTACATTCAAAATTGGCCAGTACGGATTTGCGACGATCCGCTTTGGCGCATTTGCCCCGCAATTTGATCCGGAGTTTATTCAGGCGGCCGATGCCGCGTCCGATGCAGGCAAAGCGGATGAGGAAGCCATGCTGGCGGGCTTCTGCGCTGTGGTACAAAACCACATCGCACGCTACAACCGCAATTCAAAGCAGCGTGAATTGCTGGTGGTCGACTTACGCGGTAATTTTGGTGGATTCGGGCGTGAAGCCCGCTTACTGGCAGAAGCGATTAGTCCAACCCCGCTACCGCGCAGTCTGGATGTTCGCCGGAGTGACACTACCGGCACCCTCCAGATCATCGAACAGCCCTCTGACCCCAGCTGCGGCCATATCGACGGCAAGCCGAAAATCATCGTCTGGGTCGATGCCGGTACACGTTCCAGTGGTGAATTAATGGCAGCCTGGCTATGGAGCGCAGGCGCGCTGATCGTGGGCGAACGCACGATTGGCGCAGGTGGTGGACGGGATGCTGCCTCGCAAGGCATTACTCTGCCCGAGCATGGCTACCGTGTGCTGACCAGCGAAAATTTTACGGTATTCGAACAGGGCAGCACACTTAACGCGGGCGACATGAATGAGCGCGAACTGGTCGATCTGGTCAGTCAGGATCAATTTGCCCCTAGCCGCATTCGCCCGTTTGCCATCCAGTCAGTTGGCATCCGGCCAGATATCGTGCAGCGCACCCATCTGGCCGATATCAAGGATGGCGGACTCAAAGGCCTGATCAATACCTTGATGCAGAATATGCCAGTCTTTGAGAAGTGGCTGCGTCTGAAATGATCCGGGCGATTACTCCACCACCTTGAAATCAGTCACAAAATACTCCGACTCGCCAAAACAGGTACTCGGTACGCCCAGATGCTGTTCATACTGCAGCGACATGCGCTTGCCGAGATTGGCGTTGATACGCTGAGCCAGCGCATCATCGGGCACGGTAAAGAAGAACTTTTCGGTGAGCGATCCCGGCACATTGACCATTGCTAGCTCGCCTTCCCAGGTCTTGCACACCCAGCCCTTGCGCGACAGCTTCTGCACATAGCCTGCACGATCGCCATTGGAATAGCTCCAGTGCAGCGTCAGCCACGTCCAGGCGGCGGCCAGAGCCACAAGGGTCGCAATCATAATCGACAACCAGCGTTTCCAGCGAAAAGAACGGATGGCGCTCAGCATGGGGGCTCCTTTAAATGGGCCGTTTAATCAGGCCTCGGTAATATCTTCCACACGTATCAGCGGTGGCAAATGATTGGTGCGGCACCATACCACTGCGAAGTCACGAACGTCATCTAACGTTTCATTTGGGTGCGCTGAAGTCACTGTCAAAGGTGCTTCAAATGTCTCAAGCAGCGCATCATCCATTGCATCCTCCCATTCTCGGGCAAATGTCCCAGTACATGCGACCCAAGCAGGGGACTGCTTTGCCAGTTGTTGCAGAAACGCGGCGTCCGTTATTTTCCATGGACGAAACGCATTCAGGATGACAAAGTACTTTTCATTCATTGCGAGTGGCCCAAACGATCTGGCCGCAGGCTAGCACATCTCAACCTGTACTTCTGTAGACATTTCCATGGATCAATCAGCTTCAGCGCGTCATTTTAAAATCGCCATCTACGGCGCAGGTTCCCTTGGAACGGTCTTAGGGGCTTATCTAGCTCAAGCCGGGCTGGATGTGCTGCTGGTTAACCGCAATACGGCGCATGTTGAAGGCCTGCGCGCGCAGGGTGCGCAGATCAGGGGCACCGTGAACATGACGGTGCCAGTCAAAGCGTGCCTGCCCGACGAGATGACAGGCGAGTTTGACTTGATCTTCCTGCTCACCAAACAGCTCGATAATCCACGTATCATCCCAACGATTGCGCCGTTACTGGGTCAAGCCGGTGTACTGTGCACCTTGCAGAATGGATTCCCGGAAGCGGCCATCGCCGAGATACTGGGCGCAGAACGCACGTTTGGCTGCGCGGTCTCCTGGGGGGCGACGCTACTGGGCGGTGGCAAGGCCGAACTCACCTCTGATCCGGCGCATGTATCGTTCAGTATCGGCGCAATAGCGGATGGGCAAACAACCACCTTGAATGCCATTCGAGATGTGCTGCAATACATGGGCGAAGTGGAGATCGAGCATGATTTTCGCGGTGCACGCTGGTCCAAGCTGCTGGTGAACTGCAGTTTCAGCGGTATGTCTGCCGTGCTGGGCGCCACCTTCGGCGAAGTTGCGGACAACAAAATCGCCCGTCGCTGCGCGCAAGCCATTATGAAAGAATGTCTGGACGTCGCCCGTGCGGCTCATATTCAGCCACAACCCATACAGGGCAAGGATATTGCCAAACTGTTCGACTACCACGGCCCGATCAAGCAGTGGCTGTCTTTCCAGCTGATTCCCTTCGCGATCCGCAAACATCGCTCGCTCAAGGCCAGCATGCTGCAGGATCTGGAAAAAGGCCGTCTCACCGAAGTCGATTCCATCAATGGCATGGTGAGCGCCTACGGCAGGCAATTCGGTGTGCCCACGCCATTTAACGACCATGTGGTCAAAATCGTACATCAGATCGAAGCGGGTCAGATGTCACCCGTGATGGCCAATCTGGGCGAATTCGCCCATTTGCTGGCGTGCCGATCCTGAAGCGCACCGTGTTGTGAGTGTAAAGTTCACACAAATCAATCTGTAGGCGACAGCCTCGGTACTCGCCTGTGGCACAATCGCGCGCCTGAAACAGGCAAATCGTTACACATACTGGAGCATGGCGTGCAGCACCTCACAGATGAACAAATCCGCGACTGGAGTCGTGAACAGAAAGACCGCTGGTGGCTGGAAAACGTCTACCGTGGCGACATGCCCCAGCTCACCTGGCGTGCAGCGCTGACCGGCTTCATGTTTGGCGCAATCCTCTCAGGCGTGGCGCTGTATATCGATGCCAAGGCGGGCGTGATCATCGGTGCAGGCCTGACGGCTACCTTGCTGGCCTTCTCGCTGTTCCGTGCGCTGAATCAGGCAGGCATCACCCGCGACCTGACCATGCTGGAAAACAACTGTGCGCAGTCTGTCTCGCTGGCTGCGGGCTATATGGTGCTGCCGCTGACCTCCAGTCTGTCTGCCTACATGATCGTCACCGATACCATCATCCCGGCCTGGCAGATGATCATCTGGACAGTCACCACCTCGCTCCTGGGCGTACTGATTGCCTTCCCGCTCAAGCGCCGATTTATCAACGAAGAGCAGCTTCCCTTCCCCGAAGGCCGCGCCTGCGGGGTGGTACTGCATTCGCTGTATCAGGGCGATGCTGCTACGGGAGATATTCATAGCAAGATTCTGGTGCGTGCAGGGCTGCTGTCCGCCGGCATCCAGTTCCTGTGCAGCGATGCGCTGATGAAGATCGTGCAGTTCAAGCTGCTGATGCTGGATCGCTGGGCTGGCCTGACCGAGGTGATTCATCTGCGCGAACGTCTGGATGATTACTATTATCTGGCAGCAGCCAAATACGAATGGTGGATTCCCAAGATTCTCGGCACGGACTTCCGGCAACTGGGTCTGCGGGTATCGGTCGATCTGGCACTGTTTGGCGTAGGGGGTCTGATTGGCTGGCGCATTACCTTGAGCCTGTTGATCGGCGCCGTGGTCAACTACGTGCTGCTCGCGCCCTGGATGATCCAGATTGGCGACATCGTTGCGCGCACATCACCTTCGGGCAAAGTCACGCCTATCAGTCGCATCGAGATTCTCAATCAGTGGTCGCTGTGGTGGGGTGTCAGCCTCATGGTGGTCGGCGCGATTGTCGGCTTGTTGGCCAAGCCCGAACTCTTCAAGGGCATGTTGAATATTTTCCGCAAGAAGCCTGCGCAAAGCGCTCGCACCGATGTGCTGAAAGACATCGAAGTCCCGCTGTGGCTGAGCTGGGTGGGCGTACCGGTTCTGGCCGTCGTCGGCGTATGGATGAACCACGCCTTTTTTGGTGTATCGTGGTGGCTGGGTTTCCTGTCGCTGCCGCTGATTGTGGTACTGGCACTCATCAGCATCAATGCCATGGCGTTGACGTCGTGGATGCCCACCACCGCGCTGTCCAAAATTACCCAGTTCAGCATCGGCGCACTGGATCGTACCAACCCGGCCAGCAATCTGGTGTGCGGGGCGCTGTCCGCCGAAGTGACGTCGAACGCATCGCACCTGCTCTCCGACATCAAATCCGGCAATATCCTCGGTGCCAAACCGCGCCTGCAGGCATGGAGCCATATCATCGGGATTCTGGCCGGCACCCTGTCCACCGTGCCGCTGTTTTTCCTGCTGTTCCTGCCTGCTGATGCCGATGGTGTCCGCCACACCAGCACGATCATCTCCGATCACTTCCCGATGCCGAAGGTACTGCAGTGGAAGGGTGTATCCGACCTGATCGCCAATGGCATGAGTACGCTGCCGCTGAGCGCCATGATTGCCATGGCCTTCGGCGCACTGATTGCCATCGTGGTAGAAGTACTGCGTATCCGTACCAACGGCAAATTCCCGCTCAATTCCGTCTCCATTGGCCTGGGCGTGGTACTGCCACCGGATAGCGTGCTGCTGATGTTCCTGGGCTCCCTGTTCTTCTGGTGGATGGGCCGTAAACAATCACTTGGCACCCGTGGTCATACCATCTGGAGCGAGGGGGTGGAGCCCATCTGCGCAGGTCTGATTGCCGGCGGCGCGCTGGTAGGGATTGCCAATGCGGGCGCTCGGGTGATTATCGGGTAAACAGACTTTCACCTATTAAAATGGCCGTTGCAGTAATGCACCGGCCATTTTTCTTACCCATTCGATGTGTTTAGCTGCGAAATCGAGACCTACCAGTTCAGATTCAGCCCGGATGCAAATGTGCGCGACTCCCCCGTCACTGGATCAATAAACGCAATCGAGCGCGCCAGTAACTGTAGCGGGCGGCTGTAGTCTTCCTCGCCAGCGGGATGCGGCACAGGATAGAGCGCATCGTTTTCGATGGGTGCGCCAATGGCCATCATATGCACCCGCAATTGATGCTTTTTGCCACTACTGGGTGTGAGACGATACAGCGCACGGCCATCGCGGGTATCCAGTACCTCGATCAGCGATTCGGCATTGGGCTCGCCCGCTACCTCTTCACTCAGAAAAAACTGCTCGGCCTCGATGATGCGACTGCGCCTGATCAACGGAAAGGTCACATTGGGCAAGGCAGGCGCAACAGCTTCATACACTTTGTGTACTTCGCGACTCCGGAACAGCGCCGAGTAGGCATTGCGATCCTCGGGACGACGCGACACCACGATCACACCCGCCGTATCGCGATCCAGACGGTGCAGCAATTGCAGGCCGGGCTCGTCAAAATCCCTGCGCAGCCGCGCCATCAGGGTTTCACGGGCGTAGCGGCCAGATGGAATACACGGCAGAAAATGCGGCTTGTCGACCACCAGCAGATAGTCGTCCTCGAAGCGCAACTGGTAATCAAAGGGAATCGGCGGCTCGAACGCAGGCTCGCGGAAATAATAGACAGGTTGATTGGGCAGAAATGCAGTCTCTACGCCCAGTGTCTGTCCAGTCTGATCCAGCACATCCCCATCACGCAAACGCGCCGCCCACACCTCGCGCCCCAGCGCCGCAAAACGCGCATCCAGAAAATCCAGCAAGGTGGCCGGGCCGCGCGCTGGCAGCCAGACCACACTTGGCGTGAGTCCATCGCGGGTGAAATCAGCAGGGGAAAAATCAGACTTGGACACGAGCATGCAGGACAACGAAAACGCCATTATTGCATGCCCGCTTAGCACATACTTATTGGCGTGAACGCACCCACCCGATTGCGATTGCCAGTGATAGCACAGCAGCCATCAAACCCGTGATCGCAGTCTGGACATTGGCTGCGCCATTGACGGCCAGAAAGTCAATTTCGGCGACTCTGGGGGCATTGCTGGCAATGTACACCCAGAACAGAAAGAGTCCGAGGAAGAGCCGCGAGGTACGGGTAAGGCGACCAAACATCAGCATCAGCCCGCTCAACCCGAGTATACCGGCCAGCAACATCCCCGCTCTACCCGGATCGAGCACCAGCCACTTCAGCAGCACGACCGCATTCATCGCCACAGCCAGCAATACAGCCGCCATCATCTGGCGCACCATGCCCGACAGCTGCCCGCCGGGTACAGCCGCGGTCATCGCCCCCAGATCCGCCTGATGATCGCGCACCGATAGATCAGCAATCAGCACACCCCAGCATGCACCTGCCACCAGCACGACCGCACCGATTGCAGACGCAGGACTCAGCGCGCCCGCCAGATTACAGCCAATCAGTGCCACCAGCCCCAGCGGGAAAAGCATGAGCGTGAGCGAGACATCGGCGAGTGTCTGACCTGCCCGCCCCGGCAAGCGGGTAGACAGCGCCAGTAACGGCCGAACGAATCTAGCAAGCGGCGCAGTCATTGCATTCAGCACGGCCAGCGGCGAGCGGCGCCGCGCTGCGTGCTTGGCTTTCACACGGTCTGGTGAAAATCGGTGGAACAGCACAATGGCCAAGGGGAGCGGCAGCAAGGCCAAACCCGCAGAAATCAAGCGCTCACAGATGACACTCCACGCCCAGGTATGGTGAGTCCAGTCCAGCAGCGGCAGGGATGCATCGAAGTCCGAAATGCCCAGTGCAAAATGATGATGTCCCACCAACCCGGCGATTTCCCGTCCAATGAGTCTAAATCCCGGAAAATCTATCCAGTCGCGTGGCAACCAGCCGCCAATCAACGTGGGTAAATTTTCGTCGATCTGCGCCACCATCCAGATCCACACAAAAAACCACAGCACATCCCCCAGCTTGCCCATCAGGCGCGGCACACTGTCAAACAGTAGTGCCATGCATGCCGTAAACAGTATCAGTGGCCCGATCATCAGCCCCCAGATCGACAGATAGGTCGTCATTTCAATCGGCGCTTCGCCGCGCATGATATGCAGCACCAGCGTGGTGGCCATGCAGCTCAGCGCCAGCGCCGACAGAAAGAGTACATTCCCCAGCCAGCGGCCAATCAAAAATCCCGTATTACTGACGGGCGTCGCTGCTATCACGCTGCCCATGCGGGTGCGGATATCGTCGGCGACCCGGCCACGCACCAGATAGAATCCGGCCAGACTAAATAACAGCCCGATCAGAGTAGCAGCACCCAGTGCCAGCGTCATGCTGGAGTATTTCGCACGCGCCGCTTTAACCACCAGCAAGGCCGTGCCGCTCGCCGGATCGGGAATCATCGCCCAGACAATGGCTGCACCCGCCAGAATCACCATCAGGCTACCAATCCGGCGCGCGCGCACCTTGGATTCTGTTAGGGCGATGCGGTAAATCGTGGAAAACAGATCGCGGATCATGCGGCCACCTCATCCGGTTGATGCAGGGCATAGCGCTGCGACATCAAGGCTTCTTCCAGACTCGGCTCGGCGGGGATGGCGTCAGCACAAGGCTGGCCCACGCTGGCGATTCGCACCTGATAATGCGACCCTTGACGTACCGCTTGCAGGACATTGACAGACTGGCGCAGCAGCTCTAGTTGTTCGGGCAACATGCGCGCGCTCCACACCGCATCGCGTGCACGCGCCAGCATCGCATCCGGCGTCTCGAACGCCACCAGCCTGCCCTGCCGCATGATGGCCAACTGGCTCGCCACGCTTTCCACGTCGGACACGATATGGGTAGACAGGATCACCAGCTTGTCCTGCCCCAGCTCCCCCAGTAGATTGCGAAAACGCAGACGCTCTTCCGGATCGAGACCGGCCGTGGGTTCGTCGACAATCAGCACATCCGGATCATTGAGCAGCGCCTGCGCAATCCCCAGTCGCCGCCGCATACCCCCGGAAAAACTCGCGGCCTGACGGTTGGCATGTGCATGCAGATTCACCAGTTCCAGCAGATGCTGAATTCGCCTGGCATCGCGCACGCCTTTCAGCGCGGCAAAATATTGCATGAATTCCAGTGCAGTGAGATTGGGATATACACCGAAGTCCTGCGGCAGAAAACCCAGCCGTGTACGAATAGCGTCGGGATGACGCACGATATCGATCCCGTTAAACAGTATCGTGCCGCTGATGGGACGGGTAAGCGTGGCAATCATCTGCATCAATGTGGTTTTACCCGCGCCATTGTGGCCGATCAGCCCGACAACTCCCGCTTGCAGATGCATCGATACCGAGTCGACGGCAGTGAATTGACGCCCAAATGATTTGGTGACCTTGTCCAGTGTCAGCATGATGTAGCCCGCTCCAGTTTGATATGGCCGGAGTATTGCGAATCGGCGGATGGAACGCGCGGTCAATCGGATAGTTTGCAAGAATCAACGCATGAAGCGTTCAGTTTGCGGAACGGACGTCTGCGCCACAGAAAATCAGTACGTTAGTGCATATAAAGCCTGATTATGTCCGGCAGTGCTAAGTACATGCCCGTCCATCGGCTTTGAATCATATGTCGTGCTGCATTGCGGAACAGACCGCGTTACAATGGTCGTTTCCCCCACCGCATCAGAGAACTCACCATGACGCTGTTTGCTTCGGTCGAACTGGCCCCGCGCGATCCCATCCTTGGTCTGAATGAAGCTTTTAATGCCGACACCCGCACCGACAAGGTGAATCTGGGCGTGGGCGTGTACTTCACTGACGAAGGCAAACTGCCGCTGCTGCGCGCAGTGGTTGCAGCGGAAAAAGCCCGCCTCGAATCCCAGCCTGCACGTGGCTACCTGCCGATCGAAGGCATCGCCACTTACAATACCGGCGTGCAAAACCTGCTGTTCGGTGCTGAATCGGCGCTGATCAAGGATGGCCGCGTGGTGACCGCGCAAGCCCTGGGTGGTACCGGCGCGCTGAAGATTGGTGCAGATTTCATCAAGCGTCTGGAACCGAATGGCATCGTTGCCATTTCCGATCCGAGCTGGGAAAACCACCGCGCCCTGTTCGAAGCTGCTGGCTTCAAAGTGGTGAACTACCGTTATTACGATGCAGCCAAGCATGGTCTGGACTTTGCTGGTATGGTGGACTCGCTGTCCTCCCTGCCCGCCCGCTCCACCGTGGTGCTGCATGCCTGCTGCCACAACCCGACCGGTGCCGATCTGACCGTGGATCAGTGGAAGCAAGTGGTGGAACTGTGCCGCGAAAAGAGCCTGATTCCATTCCTCGACATGGCTTACCAAGGCTTTGCCGATGGCATCGAAGCGGATGGCGTGGCGGTGCGTCTGTTCGGTGAATCGGGTCTGGACTTTTTCGTATCCAGCTCCTTCTCCAAGTCCTTCTCGCTGTACGGCGAGCGCGTGGGCGCACTGAGCATCATCACCCAGAGCCGTGACGAATCCACCCGCGTGCTGTCGCAACTGAAGCGCGTGATCCGCACCAACTATTCCAACCCGCCCACACACGGCGGCGCCGTGGTGTCGGCCGTGCTGAACAACGCCGAACTGCGCGCACAATGGGAAACCGAACTGGGCGAGATGCGCGACCGCATCAAGTCCATGCGTCAGGCACTGGTGAGCCAGCTGGCCGCTCAAGTCCCGAACCGCGACTTCTCCTTCGTGCTGGCACAGCGCGGCATGTTCTCTTACTCCGGCCTTACCGCCGATCAAGTGGAGAAGCTGCGTGTGGATCATGGCATCTACGCTGTGTCCACCGGTCGCATCTGTGTAGCCGCGCTGAACAGCCGCAATGTCGAGCGCGTGGCAGGTGCAGTGGCTGCTGTGCTGAAGTAATCCGGACGATTGGTCTGAATGTGACAAAGCCACCTGTGAAGGTGGCTTTGTTGTATCCGTGCCGGCTTAAGATAAACTGGCTGCTACTCGGCTGCGGTAAACAAGCTCGGCGCTCGCCGGGCTTGTCTTGAACGTAAGGTGCTTACACTGTGAATTACATCGGTCAGCTGTACTGGATGACCTAATTTCACAGGTTATACATCGCTCATCGCTACTGGCGATGATCTCTGTCGATATTCGCTTCCATCAAAAGATTGTCAGCCCACGGAGCATCCATCTATCCGCGACGTGGCCGAGCTTGCTATCATCACTCCATCTGGAAGGTCATAACGGAGAAAACGGATGCATAGCTATTTCACGAAGGCAGACCTCAAAAGGACAGCTCGCTACAGCCTCCGCGCCTACTTCGCCCCAATCGTCGGCGCAGTACGAGGAATACTGCGCGAATACCGGCATATCGAACGAGATGCCCGTCTTGCCAGGATGCGCGACGCTCAAGGCTAAAGAACGATTCGGAGCAATCGTTTATATGGCAATGCATCGGCTTCACGTCAGACATTTCAAGTATCGCTTGGCCAAACTGGTTCCATGATATCGCCATGGATTGCCATTCCCTTTCGCAATTCGCTTAGCACACGCTGAACATGAACCACGTCGATTTCTGGCAACCTGCTCTCAGGTGAGACGTGATCAGTCATCAAGACTTCCGGCAAAGGCACATCGCCCACTGACAGGTCGGAAACCTGCTTGTTCGGCTGACTTTTTGCTTGATTCATCATTAACACCTATTGACGCCTGAATCACCACTCCTCAGAGTATGTGCCGTAGGATCGGTCGGCTGCAACTGCATCTTTGCAGCGCCGGCATTCGTTTTGAGCCAATCACATACGCTGACCAACCATGCCCGTTCGAAGAGTCCCCAAAAACTATCGCAACGTTACCGGCATTGCTGCGCATACAAAGGCAGAAGGCCAGGCCATGTATGAATCGACGCTTGAGCGTGACTTCATCACGCTGCTTGAGTTCAACCCTGCCGTCTTGGCATTCGAAGTTCAGCCGCTCACGATCAACTGGATAGATTCACAGGGAACATCCCGCAGTTATACGCCGGACGTATTGGCCAGGTTTCGGCAAACTGATGATGAAACCAATACTGTCCTGTACGAGGTCAAATACCGTAACGATTTGAAGAAAGACTGGCCAATCCTCAAGCCGAAATTCAAAGCGGCAATCAAGCGTGCGCGCCAACACCGGTGGCGGTTCAAGATCGTTACCGAACAGGAAATCCGCTCACCCTATCTTGATAATGCGACGTTCCTACTCCCATTTATCCGGCGGACACCGCCCACACCAGAGGTGATATCGCAGCTCTTAGGCCATCTCGATCTGGTTACCCAATCATCCCCGCAAGAGCTGCTGCACGCCTGCAGCCAGGATGAGTGGCAACAAGCCTATCTGATTCCGGCACTCTGGCACTTGATTGGTACACGGCAAATCTGCGCAGATTTAACCGAAAAATTGACGATGACCTCGAAGATTTGGAGTGCGCAGCATGGCAACCCCTGAAACACGTACTTATGTTCTAGGTGCAGAAGTACTTTTTGCAGGCAGAAGCCATCGTATCGTTCAACTGGTGGACTTTGATGAGGTAATCCTCCGCGATCTCGAAACCAAGGAGCTGATCCGTTCAACATTGGCAGAGCTGCAACCTGTGCAAGCACCAACCCCTGGTCCTTCGCCTGACCTATTGTCGATTGACGATGCTGATTGGGCGGAAGCGGAGAGGCGATTGGACATCATCCGTCCATTGCTTCATCTGGCCAAGCGCACCCGTAAGGACGTAGAGGCACGGGCACATGAGTTCAAGGTTCATACCAATACGCTCTATACGTGGTTAAAGGCCTACGAAGCCCAGGGCATCATGACAGCACTGCTTCCTAAAGCGCAAAGGAAAGATAAAGGCACGCAAAAACTCCAAGCGGAAATAGAGGCCATCATTCAGGATGTCATCCAAAAGGAATACCTGACATCACAACGAAAATCAAAGCAATGGATCTGCAACGAAGTTAAGCAGCGATGCGTGGCTGCAGGCATCGAACCACCACATGCCAATACGGTAAGAGGACGAATCAAAGCTGTTCCATCCGAGGTAGCGGTTTCAAAACGACAAGGACGCAAGACGGCAGAAAACCTGTACTCTCCCGTCGAGGGGAGCTTCCCAGGAGCCGACTGCCCTTATTCCGTCATCCAGATTGACCACACCAAGTTGGATATCATTCTGGTCGATGATGTTTATCGTCGCCCCATTGGCAGGCCATGGATTACGTTGGCAATCGACGTCTTTAGTCGGATGGTTGCTGGATTTTACGTATCCTTTGATCCACCCGGCGCATTATCCACGGGCCTATGTTTGGCCCATGCCATATTGGCAAAGGATCAGTGGCTCTCAAAACGAAGTATTGACGGCATTTGGCCCTGTTTCGGTCTTCCTCGCAAATTGCATATGGACAATGCGAAGGAATTCCGAGGACAAATGCTGGAGCGCGCTTGCCGCCAGTATGGAATAGACATTGAATGGCGACCGGTGGCAAGACCGCATTTTGGTGGCCACATCGAGCGACTGCTGGGTACCCTGGCAACCGAAATCAAGTCCTTGCCGGGCACTACCTTTTCCAATGTTTCAGAGCGTGGTGAATATGATTCGGAAGGCAAAGCAGCGCTCACATTGTCTGAATTCGAACAGTGGCTGACCACATATATCATCAAGATCTACCACCTTCGCATGCATTCTGGAATTGGCATGCCGCCGATCGCGCTATACAAGCGAGGAATTTTTGGTGATGAGAATCGACCAGGCGTCGGCTTGCCGGAGCGCATCCAAAATGAAGAGAAATTGCGTCTGGATCTGATGCCGTTTGAAGAGCGCACCGTTCAGGACTACGGCATCGTGATTGATGATATCCATTACTACAGCGATGTACTGCGGCGCTGGATTAATGCACGCGATCCAGAGAAACCCAAATACAAACGCAAATTCATGTTTCGGCGGGACCCACGGGATCTCAGTACAGTGCAATTCTACGATCCAGAGCTTTCGCAGTACTTCGCCATACCATATCGAGACACCTCACACCCTGTCATTAGTATTTGGGAGCTACGCGAAGCAAAGAAGCGCTTGGAGGCACAGGGGCGTCAATCCGTCGATGAGCGTGCAATATTTGAAGCTTACGAGCAAATGCGCGAAATCGAACGATCCGCACAAGGCAAGACGGCAGCCACCCGTAGAGCGGAGCAGCGGCGCAAACTGACATTTGGATCGGGAGCAAAAAACAAATCATCAGTACCAGCAAGCCAGGTAACCGCTCCATCTCGTTCGACCCCACCGGCCATTCTGCCATTCGATGACTTGGATGATATGGCATGAATACGGAACACCTCGCAGAGTCCGCTATCAAGCTGTTAGATCTGGATGACGTTGCCCGCATCGAGCGTATTCGGTCCCCCCGCTGGATTGGCTACCCAAAGGCCAAAGAAATACTGACCAAGCTGGACGAGTTACTCACCTACCCAAAGTCACACCGCATGCCCAACTTGCTCATTGTCGGCGACACCAACAATGGCAAAACCATGCTCATACAGCGTTTTTGCAACCAGCACCCAGCTGATGACAATCCAAATGGTGATGGTGTGCATGTGCCCGTTTTGTACATTCAGGCACCGCCAGTTCCGGATGAAGGTCGCTTTTACAATGCCATTCTCGAATTGCTTTTTGCCCCGTACAAGCCAAATGATCGGGTTGATAAAAAGCAGCTGCAGGTCATCAAGCTACTTCGTTACGTGGGACTCAAAATGCTTGTCATCGACGAAATTCACCACGTCCTCGCAGGTAACCTGAACAAGCAACGCGCCTTCCTGAATGTCCTTAAATTTCTGGGAAATGAGCTTCAGGTTCCGATTGTGGCGGTGGGTACCAGAGATGCGTTCCGGGCCCTGCAGACCGATCCACAACTGGCCAATCGTTTTGAGCCCGCCATGCTGCCTCGCTGGGAGATGGGCACTGACTTTCTGCGCTTACTAGTGAGCTTCGAGCGAATGCTGCCGTTGCGCAAGGCGTCAAACCTGCACTCGCCTGAACTGGCTAATCGTTTGTTTTCAATGAGCGAAGGCTATATCGGCGAGCTGGCGCAGCTACTGACAAAGGCTGCGGTCCTGGCGGTGGAAAGTAAGGAGGAGCGCATTAACGAAAACGTACTCGACAAAGTCAGCTGGGTATCACCGACAGATCGTAAACGCCAGGTTGATAGAGCAATGTAACATGACTGAGATGCACCTTTGGCCAGCGCATCCCCATCCCTATCGTGGTGAACTCTTGTCATCCTGGTTGGTGCGCTTAGCTCATGCCAACGGCCTGAAGGTACAAACTTTTTGCCGACTCTCTTTCGGCAATGAATTCCAAGTCTGGAACCGGGACATAGACAGGCTGGCACCCGCTTGGCTGCTGGACACCATGAGCAAGAAAACGGGAACGCCGCTGAGCCGCGTAGAATCCGCAACCTTGCACATATACAAGGGCAAGCTTTTCGAGCATGAGAAGGCATCCGGGCAATTGCCATGGATATTGCCGTTACAGATTTACCATCGGAAACGTATGGGCTTCGGACTACAGTTTTGCCCGCAATGCTTGGCTGAAGATACTGAACCCTATTTCCGCCTGGCTTGGCGGGTAGCACCGTTTACATTCTGCCCAACACATCAGTGCATGCTGCATGATCAATGCCCACGATGCAGCCAAGGCGTCGCTTTTCACCGCATCGAGCTTGGTCACCCAGAACTCAACAGCACAAACCCGCTCTGCATTTGCTGGTCATGTGGCTATGACCTGCGAGATAGTGAGCGAGCGCCGGTGCATAACTGGAGTTCACACGCGTTCCAGTCATGGGCAAAAGCCTTGAGGCTCGTCGAAAATGGAGCACCGATCAACTCGCGGTTTGACTACAGTAAGCTTTCGGTTCTGCATCAAATGACAAAACTTGTTCTGTCAGATGGGATACGTGGCAGACTGGCTGAGTTCATTGCCACGGAAACCGGGCAGCCTAAACCCAAAAAACTGCCGGGCAGGTTTCCCGTTGAGAGTTACCGGCTACCTGAGCGGCATCAAGCGGTCGGGTTTGCTTGGTGGTTGTTGGGTAGGTGGCCAAGCCGGGTGAAAAGGGCTTGGCATGCCAAATCCTTAAGATTCAATTGGTTGCTACGAGATTACGCGGAAGCACCCGTGTGGTATCGCACATTCGCCAAAAATATTAGAACTGCATTCCTGGAAATATCGCATCAGTAGCGCCCTGTGTCGCGTATCATTAAAATTTTGAGCGATAACATTGCACGCCGACGAGATTTTCAACATTCAAAAGAGCATTTCAGAACGTACACTGCACCTGTTGAGACGTTTTTTGCCTCTGATGGCTCCTGTCGCTAAGTACGCTCAATGGCAGAATGAAGACGTGCATACTGTCGGCTGTCTCGCCTCGGCTGCAGCACGAAGCTCGGAAAGCACTTTACTTCTTTGTGCATATGGTCAGGTATGGGATGCAGAAGTGCCAGCACGGTCAACATTCGAAGCAACCCTAAAATTTGCCTACATGCTGCAGGCACCAGAAACATTTGCAGCTCGGCATAGGGAGTACGCATGCGAGCTATTCGAAATCGGACAGATAAAGAATCACCAAAAGGCATACGATTTTCTTTCGACCGTTTCCAACCCCGATGCGATTGAATGGGAACCTATTCGTCAAGTAGTTATGCCGAAAGCTCAGGCGGCGGAGTTAAGAGCCAAATACCCAAAGACTTATAGGCAAACGTTGGAACAAAAATGGGGTTTCACTGGACTCATTCAGTCGCTATCGTCCTCTGGGGACCCAGTTTTCGAGGGATTCCGTGGGTTGGCCTATGGATACTCGACGTCGAGTCATATTGCTCACGCAGACTACGCAGGGGTAACCATGCCTCTTGAGCGTGACGAAAGACATAAGGCGGATAGCGATGCGATTCATCTTGCGCATCTCGTTAGGCTCGTCTCAGATATCTGCACTTGCCAATTTCTTCGACTGCTCGTGGCCTATCGCTTTATTGGGGAAGATCCGGCACCAGTGTTCGAGGCCCGGCACCAAATGGATGAATTGCAAACGTCATTTGGTCCAATCTACCATCAATGGCTCGCAGCAGAATATGAACGCAAACGATGAACACATGGTTGTTGTAGCTTTTGCAAAGATTGTTGGCGCACCTGGAGAGAATTCGCAATTTGTGCCAGAATTCGAGCAAAACGTAATGCTTAGAAGGATTTACATTTCATGGGCACACCACAGAAGCTGAGATTTATCGACCTATTTGCCGGATGTGGCGGACTTTCTCTAGGCTTACTTCAGACAGGATTTAAAGGGGTTTTCGCCATTGAAAAGAGTCCACTTGCTTTCTCGACATTGCAACATAACTTAATCGATGGGTCGAATTACAGGTTTGATTGGCCTACCTGGCTCCCAAAGGAAGCTATGACATGCGAGGACATGATAGCCAAACATGCTGATCAACTTAAAGAGTTACGAGGCAGCATTGATGTGATCGTTGGTGGCCCGCCCTGCCAGGGCTTTTCGACAGCCGGACGCCGAAACCCTGCAGACCCAAGAAACAAAATGACCGAGCAGTATCTGGCTATCGTTGGGCTCGTTCAGCCACGTTTTATCGTGATTGAAAACGTGGCTGGGTTTGATATGCGCTTTGAAAATGAAGAGGGCCTAGCAGACCTTATCGCAGACTCCGAAAAGTCGTCTTATGCAAAATATATCGCGAAGAAATTAGGCAAGCTTGGATACCATGTTTCTTCAGGCTTGGTAAATTGCGCAGATTTCGGTGTCCCACAAAATAGGCATCGTTACTTAATGATTTGCGAAAGAAAAAACACTAAATATCCACCTCAGAACCTTTACAAGAGTCTTCTCGAAAGTAAAAAAATCTTCTTAAAAAAGAAGAATCTTCCCGAAGATCGTTTTGTAACAACCAAGGATGCAATAGCTGATCTGGAGACTAAGGGAAAAGAGTTAGTAAAAAACCAAGATGCAGGTATCGGAAGCTTTTATGAAGCTCCCTATAACCAACCTAGTGAGATGAATCCATATTTGGAACTCATGCGAAGGGAAGCAGGCAACAATGCGCCAAACAGTCGTCGGCTAGCAAGGCATCGCGCTAGTACGGTTCTATACTTCCTAGATGTACAGCGTATATGCCGCCCTGGAATTTGCCTTTCCAAAACCGAGCGAGAACAAGTCGGAACAAGAAAACATGCAACTACCGTTTTATCTGCAAACTCTCCAGCCCCAACAATTACCACCTTACCTGATGACATATTGCATTACGATGAACCTCGCATTCTAACCGCACGCGAAAATGCGCGCCTACAATCATTTCCGGACTGGTTTGCTTTTCAAGGTAAATATACTACAGGTGGTAAGCAACGGAAATTTGAATGTCCTCGTTACACCCAAATTGGCAATGCAGTTCCACCTTTATTGGCAGAAGCAATTGGAGAGATGATAACTCAGAGGACCATCGATACGCTGCTGGACATTCAAGTCCAAACTACCATTATCAAAGACGACATTTCCGCATAGAAATAGAGCGGCTGACTAAAATCCAACAGATCCAATATCAGTCTCCCCGTATAGATTCCGAACCATTCTTAATCATTTAATATTCCAGAATCAATTGCATCTTTAATATCATTGAGAGCATCTCCATGAGCCAATAAATCCTGTCGAAGCTTTCTAAAAGCTTCGTCATCAAACTCAATGCTCCTACCCTTGAACGTAATTTTTCCACCTTGCTCGACAGGTCGCGCATGAGCAAGGGCATTCCTAGGATCAATCACTTCGTTATCGTACTTGCCGAGTGTTGCAAGCAAAGCACGAATCGTCCTGTCTTCCGCTTTCTTTCCAAGCAAGCTACTCAAAACTTGGTATTTCAAGGAACTGCTAAATGCTCGATGCTCGGTTAGTTCCTCAATGCTATTTTTTTCCTCAAGTTTTTCAACCTGCTTCGCATTACTATTACAGACACTGATTATTTTTCCTCGGATATGGTTAAGCAGCTCCAACTTACCCTCTTCTCCAAGCTGGCAATATCGAAGCCTGATACACTCATCAATCAGGTTGTCGAAATCACTAACCGTAGCCATCACCAAGCCGCGCATATGGTTCAAATCAAGAACCTTCTTCACGGTTGTATTGATAACAGCCATTGCTTCTGCAGTAAGATTATCCCGCCTAGTGCAATACACACCATCGATATCTTGCTCATAGATAGCTTTTCGTAGCTCCTTTGGAGTTGCAGAGCTATAGAAGACTATTTCTGTGTGTGTATTACTACGCACTCGTTTCGCAAGGATGGCCCCATTTTCTCGATTTTCTCCCAGGTTCCAATCCATAAGAACCAAGTCAAAATCATCTTTCTGGCGAAGCTGAGCAATAAATGAGCCTACATCACCTACATTTTCTACCCATTCAATAGAAAGCTTGAATCCCATCCGAGATAAGCGGTCCCGCAAGCCATCCGCTGCGCCAGAAACGTTATGCGGTTGATCTTCGAACCATAGTATTTTATATTCGAGTTTCATTCCACGATTCTCATGACAAATTGTGTTCCATTTTCGTAGCTTGGATTCAGGCCTATATCCCCGCCCATCTGATCTAGAATATATGAAACATGATAGAGACCTAAGCCAGATCCATCTGTTGTACTAAAGCCTTTCTCGAAAACTCTGTCAGGTTCCATAATGCGCCCATCCAGCCCTCTCCCATCATCAGTGACAGTTATTTCTATTTGCTTACTTGACGGCTGAGTAATGTCAAAAAATACGCTTGATGCACCAGCCTTTTCTGCATTATTAACAAGGTTATCAATTAGTATTGATATCTCAATAGGCTTAAATTTTCGGATAAGCCCTTTTGCAGATGATCTGACCTGCACATTAAGTCCATCGCCATTATAGAAAGAGCAGACTTGATCTACGTATTGACTGACAAATGTTACCAAATCAGCTTCGATTTGTTCAGAGTCAAGACGAAAATTCGCTTTAGTAGCGAATCTAGATACAGCCAATATTTGTTGATTTTTGAAACTTAGCTGTTCAAGTAGATTCAGTAGATCATCATCCTCTATCCGCTCACCATGTTTCAGTTTATCTACCTGGTTGGCGAGCAGATGATGAATATCCGCAGAGTAAATACCGATTTGGTGATGCAAGTTAACGATCGTATCATGGTCAACGGATGTCACAGAGGTCAGGAATAGGTTTCTCTTTTTCTCTTCCGCATAAGCAATTTCTGCTTGACGCTTTTCCTCCTCCGCCTTCCTCTTATCTCGCTGCGCCTCGCCTTTTTCTTTCTCGGCTTCTCGCGCCCTTCGTTCAGCCTCCTCGCGGGCCTTACGTTCTTTCTCGGCCTGAGCTCGAGCCAACTGCTCGGCTTGTTTCAGCTCCTGATACCTGAGTTCAGCTTTACGAATTTGCGAAAAAAGGTCCTCACTCCCAGATTTATCAGCGAGAAGTTTTAGACCTTCAATAGAGCGCTCAAAATCTTCTGATTTTTCATTTAGAATACTTACAAGATTTCTACTGTAATAGAGCAGATCCACATCTCTACCATTAGCCACCTTTGACACTAGCTCAATAATCCTTGCCCGAGCTTTATCGCCGGTCAGCCGAGAGATATCTTCTTTATCTGCATCAAGGCTATCTTGCCACGTAACGCCAACCACATAATTTTCTAATCGCTTAAGGCATTTCTCCCAGAAACAGTCAATTAACTCTAGATAGGCTGGAGTTTCTATCAACCCTTGATCTCTGCTCGTTGATTCCCGAAAATACCTTTCACTTCCTTTCACATCTATTCGCCCTACAATGTCACGAGAACCTAGGTAGCGTGCATAGCCCTGCTGCTTTCGACGATCAATTCCAAATGTATCATTCCCCTCGTCACCAACAGGGAATACTCTGAACCCATTTCTAAATAAAAAAACTGAACCAAATTTTACAGAGGAAATACCCATTCTCCTTCTGAACGTTGTTTTGGCAGCCCTATTCAGATAAAAGAGATTGCAACTAAAATCTGCGCCACCAAGCAAGCCATAATTGTTTGGCTCACTAATCTGGTAAATTATTTCCCCTCTATCCGAAAGTTCAGAGAGAATCTTCTCGCCATCTTCAGATACTCGAACATCCAAATGTGTCGTTTTTTCACGCAAAGTCTCAAAAATGAAATTTTCAACTTTACCGTTAACTATCTGGCCGTGTGATTCAACATCCTCATTCTCACCATCCGCCTCCCAATCAAGGCGAGATGGCTTTACTGCATTATCTACTTCTAACTCACGTTTTACATGTATAAAAATTTTAAACTCGTTCGCGGAGCCACTAAAGGGATTAATTAATTTAGCAAGCGCCGATTTTAAAGAAATGAGCTTAATTCTAGGCCAAGACTCCCTTGGCGAAGTAATCTCAAGAACAGTTCCATGTTCAAGATCATAACACCCATCAGGAACGGAAAAATTATCAGAAGAACTATATTGAACTTGGATATTGACAAACTCGTTTCTGTCATCCTCCTCAAAATTATTCCAATCTATTTCCAATATTTCGACAGGAGCTCCAGGCAAGGCGGTACGTGTCTGAAGACGAAGTGCAGATCCAAGTCGGTCGCAGGAAAATCGTCCCACGCCCTTACTGCCAGCATACGCACGCTTTCCATCTAAACGGTCACGGTAGTCAATAGCAATTTCATCATCCTCGGAGCCATCTTTTTTAGCCGAGTACGCCACGAATAGCCATTTATGGATCAGATCATCATAAGACATCCCTTTTCCATTATCGATGATGAAAATTCTGTCTTCATCAAAGATGACATCAACGCGATCAGCGTGGGCATCAAAGGAATTCTTTACCAATTCAAAAACAGCCACGAAATCATTCGTGATCAAATCACGCCCAATAATTCGTTTAAGACCAGCACTAACTTTGAAATGAAGTGCGCTATCTTTTTTATCCAATGATTCTTACCCCCAATTTATATTCGCTATGGACTTGCAACTTCTTAATAGTTCTGCACTGACTACGATGATATCAACATGGACTAGAGAGGGCTACTTTAATATGCGTATGATATGCATGCATCTACCGAAGGCCATTTGAACCAAGTGATTGAAGTTCAACGTTTATCTTTGATATTACGGCATCAGCGAATGCTTCGATTGAAGGCCAGGTATGCTTTAGCGTTGCAAGATTAACACCCGCCAGCAACGGTTTTGCACTTTCCCAGCGCCCATCTTTTTTGGCCAATACCCGAAGCAGCAGGCACATCAGCTCATCACCTACTCTTGCACCGCTGGGCAACGACACCATCGCAAGCTTGAACGACTCCCCCTCACGCCATTGAAACTCGATTAAACTGCACACCTGCTGCTCACTAGTAATATCTGCAATCGCTACCGCTCGCCTTTGTTTCATCCCAGAATCCAAGTAACTCCATTGCCAGGCCTTATGCGGTTTCGTTAGCGGAATATATGCAATGGTGTCAGATCTCGGGCGGATCCTTGCTTGGCATTCAGGTAATCCATTCAGGTGCTTTACCATGGCCTCGAAATTTTCGAAGCTAGCCGGCATAGCCTCCTGGCGTACATGCCTGGTTTCCGCCGAGGTAGGCGTCACACCGTTATCGGCATAGGTACCATCACCTGTGCCGAGTACTTCCGTTGGTAAAGCAAGTGGACGGACAGTGCTAGCACTGAAGTAGTGGCACATCTCCTTCCCCGGCTTCTCCAGCTCCATCCCATCTAAAGCTCCAAAACGCTCCTCAGGAAGATCAATGATGGCTGAATGGATGTTGTAGGAAGGCTCGTCGTCGCTTTGTAGCTCACCATCGGCAACGTCTTTGCCGGATGGCCACCTCACTGGATATGCAGGCTCTTTCTGATCATCGGGAAGATCTTTCCCTTCTTCCGGCCGCAGGTTGCTGTTATCACGATAACAGGTAATTGCGCTGAACGGAAATGGACCTGAACAGTGTTCCAGTGCAAATACGATGAAACGCCAGCGTTTCTCATCTGGCGTCTTCATCGCTTTCATCCGTACCCGTAAGTTAGTTTCTCCTGAGAATGGAAATGCCACTTCGGGATAAAGGCGAGGCTTACTCTGCACAGCTTGCTTGATCATCGAATCATGAACCAAGGCGGCACCATTAAAAGCTTCTGGGCTATTCAGAACTCGGCCGATAATCCAGGCATCAGCATCGGCGAATTCTTTGCGCAGCTTGAGGATGCAGCGTTTCTCCTGCTCGATATAACCGCACTCTGCAGGATTCACAATTGTATCCAGCTCATGCCGAAAATCACCGGCAAAAATCGCCTTCGCAAGGTCAGTTGAGGTTGCGTAGTAGAACCGTATAATCTCTGCAACAGGTATGATAATGCCGTACGGATCACCCTGCCATTCGATAGCCAAACAATTGGTAGCAAGGCCAGCACCAATCTGATGATATTTCTTGCGAATGATTGAATCACCATCCACCAAGGCATCAGATTTAATCAGTCGCACCGTTTCTGTTGAGATGCCTAAATTATCGAAGGTCTTGGTCTTGCCTGCGTTTTCAACAAGACAGTGCCGACTCCGCCATAGAGAACCAATAGTAACAAGAGGAAGCTGTCCGACACCGATACTGATTGATCGGCGCTCTTCATGAATAACCGCGCTAGTTGCGGCATAGTCAGCCACGCCGTCAACTACCGGACTAATGATGAGTTGGATTTTCGGCTCAGAGGGAACCTGAGAATTGCGCTCTACACCACCAAACCAGTCTACCCTCCAGATTCGACCATCATCTGGAAACTCTCTGATCTTCGGTATTGCCCTTCGCATCTTCGCCCTTTCCAGTAGCGTTTAGCGATGTAGAGTACAAATTAGCGTTGTTCAGTCGCCATTAGCATTGGAAGTCTCATACACCCCCGCCTCGTGCGCCTGCTGATCAGCATGGTAGCTGGAACGCACCAGCGCACCCACGGCCGCATGCTTGAAGCCCATCTCGTAGGCAGTCGTCTCGAAAATCTTGAACTGCTCCGGCGTCACATACCGCAGCACCGGCAGATGTGAGTTGGTCGGTGCGAGATACTGACCGATGGTAATCATGTCGATATCGTGCGCACGCATATCGCGCATCACTTCCAGAATCTCTTCGTCCGTTTCGCCCAGGCCGACCATGATGCCGCTCTTGGTGGCGACATTCGGATTGCGTGCCTTGTAATCCTTCAGCAGCTTCAGCGAGTGCAGGTAATCCGCCCCCGGGCGCGCTTGCTTGTACAGGCGCGGCACGGTTTCCAGATTGTGATTCATCACATCAGGCGGTGTGGTCGTGAGGATGTCGATGGCGATATCCAGACGGCCACGGAAATCCGGGACCAGCACTTCGATCTGGGTACTCGGCGACAGTTCGCGTGTACGGCTGATGCAATCGGCAAAATGCTGCGCGCCGCCATCTCGCAGATCATCACGATCCACCGACGTCACCACGACATACTTCAGCTTGAGCGCGGCAATCGTCTCGGCCAGATGATTGGGCTCGTTCGCATCGAGCGGGTTCGGACGACCATGCCCCACATCGCAGAACGGACAGCGACGGGTACAGATATCACCCATGATCATGAACGTAGCGGTGCCCTTGCCGAAGCATTCGCCAATATTCGGGCAACTGGCTTCTTCGCAGACGGTATGCAGCTTCTGCTCGCGCAGAACATTCTTGATTTCATAGAAGCGGCTGCCGCTGGGCGCACGCACGCGAATCCAGTCAGGCTTTTGCAGCGGCTTATCGAGCGGAACAACCTTGATCGGAATCCGGGCGGTCTTGGCCTCGCCCTTCATCTTGACGCCTTGCTCGGCTTTTTCTGGCGGTGTGGTAATCGTGGGAGAGGACATGCTTGGGTAGACTCGTGTCGAGTGAATCGTAGTTTTAAGATGCCTGTGTCGACGACAATGCGTAGTCGGACACAGATGCTGTCCCCGGAAGGGCCAGCAAGGTATTGATTTTAGCTGCGAAACGCGGCGCAAGCGAGGCTGGCGTTTCATTTAGCCCGAAGTCGTTTAGCTGCACCATGCGCAAACCCTGATAGCCACAGGGATTGATGCGCGAGAATGGTTCGAGATCCATACCAATATTCACAGCCACGCCGTGGTAGCTTTTACCATTGCGGATACGCAGGCCGATACTGGCGATTTTGGCTTCATCAACATACACGCCGGGCGCATCCACCTTGCCATAGGCGTGAATATCAAAATCAGCAAGCAGATCGATGACCGATTGCTCGATGCGGCGCACCAGTTCGCGTACACCCAGCTTGCGGCGGGTGAGGTCAATCAACGGATAAGCCACCAACTGGCCGGGGCCGTGGTAGGTCACCTGACCACCGCGATCAATCTGGATAATCGGAATATTGCCCGGATTCAGCACATGTTCGGGTTTGCCCGCCTGCCCTTGTGTATACACGGGCGGGTGTTCGAGCAGCCAGAGCTCATCCGGCGTCGACTCGGAGCGCGCATCGGTAAAGGCCTGCATGGCACGCCAGGTAGGCTCGTATTCCACCTTGCCCAGCCACTGCGAACGCGCCTGGCCTTCGATATCGGACAGCAGTTCGCCTTCTGGCTTCACAGGACCACCTTCACCATCGGGTGCGCGGTCAGTTCGCGGTACAGATTATCCAGCTGCGGCTTGGAGTGCGCCGTGATGGTAATAGTGACCGATAGAAACCGTCCGCCGGAACTGGCACGCATTTCAACGTCCAGTTCTGTCACGTCGGGCGCATGGCCACGAACAACATGCAGCATGGTGGTGGTGAATTCGTCGTGATGCGCGCCCATGATCTTGATGGGAAAGCGGCACGGAAATTCGAGCAGGGTGTCTTGGGATTCACTCATGAAACGGTTTCTCCTGCACCCATGATGGATGCGGCACGGCAATAATTGATGCTGCGACACAGCAAAGCGGCGCATTTTACCTGATAGTCGATATGTCTGAAATGAGGGACAAGACGCTGATTTACAAGCGGCAAGGCAAAAAGGACGATTCAGCTCGCAGCACGCATCACACGCTGCTTGAAATCCTGATACAAGCCATCGACATGCACGGCCATCGGCCCGACAGCGCCGGCACCCACCGCCAGACCATCCAGCTCGATGATGGACAGCACTTCCTTGGAGGAGCTGGTCATCCAGATTTCATCAGCGGAACGCACTTCAGCTTCGCTGATCGCGCGAATCGCGAGTGGCACCTCGTGACGCTGGCAGAGCTCGATCACCAGATCATAGGTAATCCCCGGCAGCATCAGATTGGATTTGGGCGGCGTGGACACAACGCCCGCGTTCACGATAAAGATATTGCTGGCCGCACCCTCGGTCAGCCAGCCATCGCGAAACAGAATGCACTCGGCGCAGCCAGCGTGTCGCGCGGCTTCCCGCAGCAACACCGTCGGGAGCAGATTCAGGGATTTGATGTCGCAGCGCAGCCAGCGGAAGTCGGCGTGGCTGATGGCGCGCACACCTCGGCCCTTTAAGGCTGCATCCGGCGTAATCAACGGTGCCGGATTGACTAAGACCGTTGGCGGCACATCAGGCGGAAACGGAAAGTCGCGCTCACCTGCATTGCCACGTGTTACGTGGATATACACAGCCTGATCATCAAAGGTTTGCAGAGTAATGGCCTGTATGATGATTGCGCGCCATTCCGCGATCGAATGCGGATTGGCGAGACCAATCGAATCCAGACTGGCCTGCAGGCGATGAAGATGTTCGTCCAGCCTGAATGGCAAGCGAGAATACACTGGAATGACTTCGTACACGCCATCCCCGAACAGGCAGCCTCGATCCAGCGGCGAAATACGCGCATCTTCAGACTTGAGAAACTGCCCGTTCAAGTAAAGCATGGCTGGCTCCCGCCAGAATGGAATCAGCTATTGTAAGCAAACAGCTTGCGAAACGCATATTGCGATTTGACATGCTGATAGCCCAGTCCGCGATAAAAGCGATGGGCTTCCTCGCGCTGCACGGCAGAGCGCAGACTGACGCCGACGATGCCGCGTGTCTGCGCCCACAACTCCAGCGCGGTCATCAGCGAACGACCCACACCCTGACCCCGGTAATTGGAATCCACCACCATACCGTCGACCTCGATGGTCGGTGCGGCACCAATCAGTAGCCGGGTATATCCATGCACCCAGCCACAGATATGGCCTTCTTCGTCCATCGCGATGAAAACGGCGTGATCATCCTTCGCCAGAATGCGCTCCAGATTGGCACGCAATTCGGTTTGATCGACCGGATAACCCAGTTGCGAGGTCAGTTTTGCAAACGCGGCGAAATCACCGATTCCAGCCGCGCGTAGCCTTAGTGTTTGAACCACAGTTTCATACCGTCGATGGTGCGTCCGAAGAATCCCGCCTGTGGCACAGCCTCAAGCGCCTTGAGCGGTAATTCTGCCACGACCTGACCACCTTGGACTACCTTAACCAAACCAAGCGCTTGACCAATAGCAATTGGTGCAACAATTGTCGGCGAAACAACCACTTGCGTTTGCAGATTACTACCCTGACCCTTGGCCACAGTAATGAACTGATCGGCATCGACACCCAGTTTCACCGACTCTGCCGCCCCCTTGTAGACACGCGGCGTAGCCAGCACCTGCCGGGCATTCAGTACCTTGGGCGTATCAAAGAACTGCAGACCATAGCCCAGCAATTTGGCACTTTCATTGGCGCGGACGTTGTCCGACTCGGTGCCCAGCACCACGCTCAGCACGCGACGGCCATCATGCTTCTTGGTGGCGATCAGGCAGAAACCTGCGCTATCGGTATGGCCAGTCTTCATGCCATCCACTTCCGGATCGCGGAACAACAGCAGATTGCGGTTCGGCTGGGTGATATTGTTGTAGCGGTATTCCTTCATCGAATAGATCGGGAAGAACTCCGGGAAATCACGGATGATGGCCTGTGCCAGAATCGACAGGTCACGCGCTGTGGTGAAGTGCTGCGCATGCGGCAAGCCGGTCGAGTTCATGTAATGCGTGTTCTTCATGCCCAGACGCAGGGCTTCCTGATTCATCATGCCGGCAAATACTTCTTCACTACCCGCAATGGCTTCGGCGAGCGTCACGCAGGCATCATTACCCGATTGCACGATCATGCCGCGAATCAGCTCGGCAACAGTGGCAGGCTTCTTCGGATCGAGGAACATGCGCGAACCTTCGGTGCGCCAGCCGCGTTCGGATACGGTATAGCTTTGCTCGAGCGTAATACGACGCGTCTTGACCGCTTTAAAAGTCAGATAAGCCGTCATCAGTTTGGTCAGCGAGGCCGGTTCAACACGTGAGTCCGGGTCCTTGGCAGCCAGCGGAATGCCACTCTGGAAATCGACCAGTAAATAAGCACGTGCGGCGAGATCAGGTGCAGGCGGGACAGGCAGCGCGGCGCTTGCATTGGCAATCGTGATCGCGGCAAGCGCGGCAAGAATCATGTTTTTCATCTGGGATGCACTTCTTGGAGGAGCAAAGCGAGCCGGGACGGGATGCCCGGCGAATCGCGGAGGATTATAACGAATGTTTCGGTATCGTCATGTGACAATACCGGTGATCATGAGTTCGTGTTGTACAACAATCAGGTGAGCGAGTTAAACCCGACATCCAAACCGCCATCTTCAGTCTGAATACGCATCACCCAGTCGCGGCGACCCTGCACGCAGAAAGGAAGTGATACCTTTAGCGTTTGCACGGTATCAGAAGCCTTCTGCATGGGGAACTGCAACGGCCCCATATCCATCCCCATCATGGCCAGCTTGAGGGTGACGGGCTTGCGAATATTTTCGACAGTGAGCGTAAATGGTCGCAGCATCGCGGGTTGCTGATCCGCAGATACCCGAATAGTGCGTTTACCCATTTGCAACACACACCCTTCAACCAGATTGTTGCACATCACGATCTGTTTCGGTTTGGTGTGCTGCACATAGTAGCGGATGGCAAAGCTGCCAAACAGTAGGGCCACCAGCATAAATGCCATGAGTTTGAATCGTTGTGACTTAGCCATTAGATAAATAATCCTTCGTATTGCCAGGCAGCGCTAAGCATGGCAATCCCCTGACCACCACACTGAATGGCCTGCTGCACATCAACGTCGCGCATGCCACCAATGGCATAGACGGGTACAGGCCATCCTTGCGCAATCAATGAAGTGAATCGATCCCATCCAAGCGGCGGCAATTCCGCATGGCTTGGCGTAGCTGCTACATGCCCCAGCACTGCATAGTCCAGCCCTAAACGAGCCGCATGTGCCAGCTCAACCTCATTATGTACCGATGCGCCGACCCAGCCTGCCGGTTTCACCGTCATGTCCGCCAGCATGCGCGAGGACAGATGTACGCCATCGGCACCCAGGCGTGCGGCCAGTTCGATATCCCCGTGGACAATCAATCTGGCATGATACGCGCGGCAGCGTGTGAGCGCCGCTTCGGCCAATGCGGTCAGTGTAACAGCATCCAGCTGAGGCTCGCGCAGCACAAGCAGCTTCAGCCCTCGCGCCAGTGCTGCATCAAGCTGCTGCAGCCATTGATCCGTACCCAGACCCACCGCATTGGACAGCGCGATCATGCCGGAGAGTTGCAATCCACGCAAAATCGGTGCATTTGCGGGCAGAATAGGGTCAGCCGTTGTTGCTCCTGGCACCTGCCAGGCAAATGACTGCCCCTCATGCGATTGCAATTCGCCTTCCCACGCCGTTACCTTGAAGAAATTCAGGCGGACGGTGGCATGCGGATAGGTAAAGGTCTGCACCACCCAGGGCGTCGCAGCGGTGACCATAATGCCCAGCTCTTCCTGCAACTCCCGGGTGAGCGCTTCCAGTGGCGTCTCGCCCGCTTCCAGCTTGCCCCCCGGAAACTCCCACCAGCCAGCGTAGGGTTTGCCCTCCGGTCGACTGGCCAGCAGAAAAGTGCCATCGGGTCGAATCAGGATACCGGCAGAAACATGGGTGATTTTGACGGGTTCATTCATCTTCGCTTACTTTCCGGATACGTCCGTCGCTCGACCTGACGCATCACGTGCAAATTGCCAGGCCACACGCCCCGAACGCGATCCACGCGCCAACGCCCAGTTCAGTGCATCGCGTTCAATCATGTCGTTCCATTGCGGGCCACTTAAGTAGGTCAGCCAGTACTTCACCGCACGCAGATAGTCGTCCTGACTAAATGGATAGAAACTCAACCACAGACCAAATCGTTCCGACAGACTGATTTTCTCCTCCGTCGCATCGGCGGGGTGCCCTTCGCCATCTACATGGCGGACGGACTCGTTCTCTGAGAAATATTCGGGCAACAGATGACGGCGATTGGAGGTCGCGTATACCAGTACATTGGCGGGCGGCTGCGAAATCGACCCATCCAGCGCCGATTTCAGCGCTTTGTAGCCGGGGTCGCCCGCTTCGAACGACAGATCATCACAGAACACAATATAGCGCTCCGGACGCTCGGCCAGCCGCTCGATTACCTCGGGTAATTGCGCCAGATGGTCGCGATCAAGCTCAACCAGTCGCAGTCCGCTTGCCGCACATTGGTTCCACACGGCTTTCACCAGCGAACTTTTGCCCGTACCGCGTGCGCCAGTTAGCAATACATTATTGGCTGTCCGACCTGCTACAAATTGCTCGGTATTACGCAGCAACTCGGCCTTCTGGGCATCTACGTTCTGCAGATCATCCAATGAAATCCGGTGCGGCTGATATACCGCCTGCAACCATCCCAGTGATGCCCCCAACCCAGCCCATGTTCGCCAGCGATAGGCCGAAGCGCTCCAGTCAGTTTCACCACGCGATGGCGGAAGGAACTGTTCTAGGCGGGACAGGAGTTTACTGACGTGGTGCGGATCAAGCGGGGTGGAAGGGTTCATGCCAGTGCGGGCGGGATATGTGATTGGGGTGCATGATACATGGAAGTTGGACACAATTTGCTAACGATGATGCACCAGTTCAGCACTGATGCTTATTTCGTCGAGGTAAGATACTGCAAACATAAACTCAATCAGTGATAGGCATCATTTGATGTAAGATATTTTCTGATTACAACAAATGAAGAGAAATAATGGAATTATCCTGCAAAAAATGTGGTTATCTTCAGCGAACCAGTCGATCTGGTAACACCTGTATTTCCTGCGGCCACGAGATCGCAGCGCCTAAAAGAGCAAATTCCACGGACAACCATCATAGCGCCCGCCCATCCAGTAAAGCATCCACTCACCCGGATTCAATGCCACTTGTAGTTTCCGCATATATCAGGATATTTGACTTCAAAGGAAAAAGCAGCCAGAAAGAATTCTGGTCATTCTTTATATTCAATGTAATTTTTAGCTTGATTATTGCCAAGTTTGATCAACAACTCAGCTTAAATAAAAAAATAGAATCGGGCACACTCAATCTAGCATTCTTTGTCATAAATGCGCTTCCCAACCTATCACTTCAGGTCAGAAGACTTCATGATACCGGCAGAAGTGGCTGGAGCCTGCTGATTTTACTCGCCCCGCTCGTCACATATGCGGGGATGTCAGTCTTTACTTTACTGCTCAAACATTTTTCTCCCTCCAGCACCATTGCTTTCTTAGATCCATCGAATATTCAGGCATTGATTATTATCGGACTAGTTGCACTTTACAGTGTAATCCGTCTGTTGCATTGCTTCCTACAACCCAGTCTTGATGCAGAAGTTTCGCTATCGACCAACCAAAGCAGTGCACTAGATGAAGCTTGCGTACCTACAGAAAGTAAAGAAAAAAAACCAGATCTAAGCATCGATATACTACTTTCATTCTTCATACCCCTTGTTGGTATAACAATCGGCCCATTCGCACTTCTGCGCGGACAATATCGCAGAGGATTGGTTATGTTGCTATCTGGAATATCTGGATGGCTACTCTTTCAATTTATAAAATATTATTTTTTACTCTCAAGGCAGTAAAGGTCGAAAACTCTTGTTTAGCTAATCTAATGAATCAGGCCGGAAATCCGGCCTGATTCTTACAAATTAAATTACTATTTTACGTCCGATAATCCGCATTAATCTTCACGTAATCATACGAGAAGTCACAGGTCCAGACCGTGGCATTGAACTCGCCACGATTCAGTTCCACGCGGATGGTGATTTCGGCTTGCTTCATCACGCGCTGGCCGTCTTCTTCCTTGTAATCGGGATTGCGGCCGCCGTTTTTGGCCACCAGCACATCATCCAGATACAGATTAATGCCATCTACATCGAGATCGCTGATCCCGGCATAGCCTATGGCTGCCAGAATCCGGCCCAGATTGGGGTCGCTGGCGAAGAAGGCTGTTTTGACCAGAGGCGAGCGGCCGATGGCATATCCCACGGCCTTGCACTCTTCGTAAGTACGGCCACCGATGACATTGATGGTCATGAACTTGGTGGCGCCTTCGCCGTCGCGTACGATGGCTTGCGCCAGCACCTTGGCGATGTCGGTAATTGCATCGCGCAGCGTTGCGCACGCAGCGGAATCTACTGAATCAATCTGCACGCCGGATTTGCCGCTGGCAATCAGCATCAGCGAATCATTGGTGGACGTATCGCCATCGATGGTGATCGAGTTGAACGACACATCGGCGGACTGCTTCACCAGCGTCTGCAGGACATCCTGCTTCACGCCTGCATCGGTGGCGATATAGGACAGCATGGTGGCCATGTTCGGGTGAATCATGCCCGCGCCCTTGGCGATACCCGTCACCGTGACTGTCTTGCCGTCAATCACGACTTGCTTGGACGCAACCTTGGGCAGCACATCAGTGGTCATGATGGCTTCGGCTGCTTCGGACCAGCTGGCTTCCGTCAGATTGGCAATGGCTTGCGGCAGCGCGGATACGATCTTCTCAACCGGCAGCGGCTCCATGATCACGCCCGTGGAAAACGGCAGAATCGCTTCGCGCGCCACGCCCAGTTGTCCGGCCAGCGCATCACACACGGCCAGTGCACGTTCGCGTCCGTCCACACCGGTACCCGCATTGGCATTACCGGTATTGATCACCAGTGCCTTGATCGGGCCTGCGGCCAGATGCTGTTTGCAAATCTGCACAGGGGCTGCGCAGAAACGATTCAGCGTAAACACGCCGGCAACGGTTGCGCCGTCTTCGAGCTGGATGACAGTCACATCCTTGCGGCCCGGCTTTTTAATGCCGGCACTGGCAATGCCCAGCTTCACGCCGGGGACGGCATGAATGGTCGCAGGATCGGGGACAACGAGATTGACGGGCATGGCAGATTCCTTCGTACTGACTGTCATGGCATCCGGCAGCAGCCAAGTGAGCCGCGGATACCGCAAATTGTGCGCGATTGTAAACCCCATGCGCTTTTGATGCGATCAATAATTCCTCAATTTGGTGCAATGCAGCGCAAAAATTGCAAAATGTAGTGCGCCGTATGTCGACAACACCCTAAAAAATGTCACATGTTTAAAATTTTCAACACGCAAATAACATAACCCATTGATTTACATACGTTGCCGCAATGCAACAACCATTGCACCCTCATGCAACATATGGATAGAATGAATCTTCGTTGTCGCCACTTTGGTGCGCTCGCTCCGAGTCATCCTTGCCGCGACAAGCGAATGAGCATGTGAACAGCGATCCAGCCCGACCGTCCTACCCCTTGACGGCCTCAACGCCACTTACCCGTGTGGCACTGGCTCCCGGCTTTTGCACAATCGACGCAAAGCCGACGCAGCGATCGCGAACACAGCGCTTGCCCGAAAGCTGATTGGGATCTGATCAGGATCATAATCAGATTGCATGCAATCTGCTGAAGTCAGCTTCCGGGCAAGCGCTTATCCCCAACACGGGGTGCACCGTGTCCACCACGGCACGGCTGTCCGCCTGCAGGTCAGACTGCAGCGAGCGGCGCATCTCACGGCAATGACGGGTTTTACTATGAACGAGAAACAAAGCCGCCTGCGCGGCACGCTGTACCATCCCCGCTTCGAGCAGGACAGTTGCGGTTTCGGCCTGATCGCCCATATGGACGATAAGCCTTCGCACTGGCTGGTCTCTACCGCTATTTCTTCCCTCGCCAATCTCACCCACCGCGGTGCCGTGGCAGCGGACGGCAAGTCCGGTGACGGCTGTGGTCTGCTATTCCGCAAACCGGACGGTTTTTTGCGCGCAGTGGCGCGTGAAAAAGGCTTTGATCTGGCCAACCACTATGCAGCCGGCCTCGTGTTTCACAACGCCGAGCTGGAACAGGGCAAGCAATCGCTGAACCGCCTCCGTGACGCCATCGAATCACAAGGTCTGGAAGTCGCTGGCGTACGCAATGTGCCGGTCGATACCCGCGCCTGCGGCGAATACGCGCTGAAGACCCTGCCCGCGATTGGTCAGATTTTTGTGAACTGTCCCGCCAATATGGATGCGGCCAGTTTCGAGCGTCGTTTGTACATTGCCCGTCGTCTGGCCGAAAAAGCCAACCGTGACGATGCATCCTTCTACCTGCCCACCCTGAGTGCGCATACGATTTCCTACAAGGGTCTGGTGACCCCGGAAAATCTGCCGGTGTTCTACCCGGACCTGCAGGACGAGCGCTTTGCCTCGTCGCTGGCTGTGTTCCACCAGCGTTTCAGTACCAACACCTGGCCGCAGTGGAAGCTGGCACAGCCCTTCCGCTATGTGGCCCACAACGGTGAAATCAACACCATTTCCGGCAATCGTTCCTGGGCACAGGCCCGCGAAGCCATCATGGCCTCGCCGCTGATCCCGAATATGGACGATATCCGCCCCATCGTGCAGACCGATGGCTCGGACTCCATGAGCCTCGACAATATGCTCGAAGGCCTGCTGATGGGTGGCATCGACTTCTTCCGTGCCCTGCGCCTGCTGGTGCCGCCTGCCTGGCAGAATGTCGATACCACAGATAAAGAACTGCGTGCCTTCTACGAATACAACTCCATGCACATGGAGCCATGGGATGGTCCCGCAGGTATCGTACTGACCAATGGCCGCTACGCAGGCTGTATGCTGGATCGCAATGGCTTGCGTCCGGCGCGCTATGTGCTGACCCGCGACCGCCATTTCACCATCTCCTCGGAAACCGGCGTGTGGAACTACAAGCCGGAAGATGTGGTGAAGAAGGGCCGCGTGCGTCCCGGTCAGATCATCGCTGTGGACATGCAATCCGGCCAGCTACTGCTGCCGCATGAAATCGACCACAAGCTGAAATCGGCTCACCCCTACAAGCGCTGGATTCGTCAGTACGCATCCCATCTGGAACTGAGTCTGGATGAGGACTCGCAAGCACCGCGCGTCAGCCGTGACCAGCTCGATACTTATCAGAAGCTGTTCCAGGTCACACAGGAAGAGCGCGAACATGTGATCCGCGTGCTGGCCGACGAAGGTCAGGAAGCCGTGGGTTCCATGGGTGACGACACGCCAATGGCCGTGCTGTCCAAGATGGTGCGCTCACCTTACGACTACCTGCGCCAGCAATTCGCGCAGGTCACCAATCCGCCGATCGACCCGATCCGTGAAGCGGTGGTGATGTCGCTGAATACCGTCTTCGGTTCGGAAAAGAATATCTTTGAAGAAACCGCCGACCACGCCAAGCGCATCGAAGTGCGCAGCCCGGTACTGAGCTACGAGAAATTCCGCATTCTGACCTCGCAGGAAGATCAGGCCTTCCTGTCGCAGACCTTCGATCTTTGCTACGACCCGAAGAAGTCCAGCCTCAAGGACGCCATCGAGCGCCTGTGTGAACAGGTGGTCGCAGCGTCGGCTGCCGGTGTAGTGATCGCGGTGCTGACCGACCGCCATGTCGGCCCGGACAAGCTGCCGATCCATGCATTGTTTGCAACCGGCGCGGTACATCAGGCGCTGGTGTCTGCCGGTCTGCGCTGCAAGACCAATGTGCTGGTGGAAACCGCCACTGTGCGCGATCCGCATCAGTTCGCCTGTCTGCTGGGTTATGGCGCCACGGCGGTCTATCCATGGCTGGCGTACGAAGTGATCGCCGACATGATCGAAGCCGGTTTGCTGGCCGACACGCCGGGCGAAGCCATGAGCAAGTATCGCAAGGGCATCAACAAGGGCCTCTTGAAGGTGCTGTCGAAGATGGGCATTTCTACCATCGCCAGCTACCGTGGTGCGCAATTGTTCGAAGCCGTGGGCGTGGATCAGGAAGTGATCGAACGCTGTATGCAGGAAACCGTCAGCCGGATCGGTGGCTCCAACTTTGCCGATTTCGAAGATGACGCCAAGACGCTGCACCGCCTCGCTTTCAATCCGATGCGTCCGGTGCAACAAGGCGGCCTGCTCAAATATGTACACGGCGAGGAATACCACGCCTACAACCCGGATGTGGTGCAACAGCTGCAGAAAGCTGTTCAAGGCGGCGACTACGCCGAATACCTTGAATACGCCCGTCTGGTCAACGAGCGTCCAGTCTCCATGCTGCGCGATCTGATGACGCTGAAGCTGGATGGCGCGACCCCGATTTCCATCGATGAAGTCGAGCCGGTCGAATCCATCATCAAGCGTTTCGACTCCGCCGGGATGTCGCTGGGCGCCCTGTCGCCGGAAGCGCACGAAGCGCTGGCCGAAGCCATGAACCGTCTGGGTGGTCGCTCCAACTCCGGCGAAGGTGGCGAAGATCCGGCCCGCTACGGCACGGTCAAGATGTCCAAGATCAAGCAGGTGGCCTCGGGCCGCTTTGGCGTGACCCCGCACTATCTGGTCAATGCTGAAGTGCTGCAGATCAAGGTGGCGCAAGGTGCCAAGCCGGGTGAAGGCGGTCAGCTGCCGGGCGATAAGGTGAGCGGTCTGATTGCCCGTCTGCGCCATGCCAAGCCGGGTATCCCGCTGATTTCGCCACCGCCGCATCACGATATCTACTCGATCGAAGATCTGGCACAGCTGATTTTCGACTTGAAGCAGGTGAATCCGCAGGCGCTGGTTTCCGTGAAACTGGTGGCCGAACCGGGCGTGGGTACCGTGGCTGCGGGTGTGGCCAAGGCTTACGCCGATCTGATCACCATCTCCGGTTACGACGGCGGCACCGGTGCCAGCCCGATTACCAGCGTGAAATACGCCGGTACGCCATGGGAACTCGGCCTGACCGAAGCCCAGCAGGTGCTGCGCGCCAATGGTCTGCGCGGTCGGGTACGCATGCAAACGGACGGCGGCCTGAAAACCGGTCTGGACGTTGTGAAAGCGGCGCTGATGGGGGCGGAAAGCTTCGGCTTCGGTACCGGCCCGATGGTGGCGCTGGGCTGTAAATACCTGCGCATCTGCCATCTGAACAACTGCGCAACCGGCGTGGCCACGCAGGAAATCAAGCTTCGCTCGAAGTACTTCCTCGGCCTGCCGGAAATGGTGATGAACTACTTCCAGTTCGTGGCCCAAGAAACCCGCGAGTGGATGGCGCGCATGGGCGTGCGCAAGCTGGAGGACCTGATTGGTCACAGCGAACTGCTGACCCTGCTGGAAGGCGAAACCGAGCGCCAGCAGCGCCTGAATCTGGATGTGCTGCTGAGTCAGGGCGATATCCCGGATCACGAGCCGCGCTTCTGTGTCAGCGACAGCAACCCGAGTTTCGACAAGGGCGAGCTGGCGGAACGCATGGTCAAGGATGCGGCTTACGCCATCATGACCAAGTCTGCCACCACCTTTGAATACAACGTGCGCAACGTCAACCGCTCCATCGGCGCGCGTCTCTCCGGTGAAATTGCCCGTCAGCACGGCGCAGACGGCCTGCCGGACAGCACGCTGGATGTGCGTCTGAAGGGCACCGCAGGCCAGAGTCTGGGCGTATGGAATGCCAAGGGCCTGAACCTGACGCTGGAGGGCGATGCCAACGATTACGTGGGCAAGGGCATGAACGGCGGCCGCATTGTGGTCTACCCGCCCAAGGGCGTGATGTACGAACCACATGAAGGCACCATCATCGGCAACACCTGCCTATATGGCGCCACCGGCGGCGAATTGTTCGCCTCGGGCCTGGCGGGTGAACGTTTTGCGGTGCGCAACTCCGGCGCATTTGCCATGGTGGAAGGCATCGGCGACCACGGTTGCGAATACATGACTGGCGGCTGCGTGATTGTGCTCGGTAATACCGGCCACAACTTCGGTGCAGGCATGACTGGCGGCTTCGCCTTCGTGTACGACCCGGACGAGCGCTTCGCCTATCGCTACAACAATGAGCTGGTGGACATCCACCTGATCAACGGCGAAGCCATGGGCCAGTACCGTGCCTTCCTGCGTGAAAAGATCGAGAAGCACGTTGCGCTGACCGAATCGAAGATTGGCGCACAGATCCTTGAAGACTTCGAGGACTACGTCGACTACTTCTGGCTGGTGAAGCCGAAGGCAGCCAAGCTCGAAGAATTGTTGAAGGATTGATGAACATGAACGACGTTTTCCAATTCATGAATCTGGCCCGCGACCCGGGTGCGAAATTTGACGCAGCCGAGCGCCGGGGCAAGTTCATCGAGATCTATGCTTCGCTGGATAAAGACAGTGCAGCCGATCAGGCGGGGCGCTGCCTCTCCTGCGGCAATCCCTACTGCGAGTGGGAATGCCCGGTGCACAACTACATCCCCAACTGGCTGAGTCTGGTGCAGGAAGGCCGCTTGTTTGAAGCCGCCGAACTCTCGCACAAGACCAATAGCCTGCCGGAAATCTGTGGCCGCGTGTGTCCACAGGATCGCCTGTGCGAAGGCGCATGCACGCTGAATCAGGGTGGCTTTGGCGCGGTGACGATTGGCTCGGTCGAGAAATTCATCAGCGATGAAGCCTTCAAGGCGGGCTGGCGTCCAGATATGAGCCGCGTGGTGAAAACCGGCAAGCGCGTTGCCGTGATCGGTGCGGGTCCGGCTGGTCTGGCCTGTGCGGATGTGCTGGTGCGCAATGGCGTGATGCCAGTCGTCTTTGATCGCTACGAAGAAATCGGTGGCCTGCTCACCTTCGGCATCCCCGAATTCAAGCTGGAAAAAGATGTGGTGCGCCGTCGCCGGGACATCCTTGAAGGCATGGGCGTCGAATTCCGCCTCAATACCGAAATCGGCAAGGATATTGCCTTCGAGACGCTGGAGAAGGACTACGACGCCGTCTTCATGGGCATGGGCGCCTACAAGTATATGAAGGGCGACTTTGCCGGTGAATCCAACCAGGGCGTGCTCGAAGCCCTGCCCTATCTGGTGAACAACATCCGCCAGCGCATGGGCACACTGGGTAACGAGCCCTTCCTCAGCATGGCCGGCAAGCGCGTGCTGGTGCTCGGCGGCGGCGACACCGCCATGGACTGCAACCGCACCGCGATTCGCCAAGGTGCGGACAGCGTGATCTGCGCCTACCGCCGCGATGAAGAAAACATGCCCGGCTCACGCCGCGAAGTGGCCAATGCCAAGGAAGAAGGCGTGCAGTTCCTGTGGAACCGCCAGCCCATCGGCATCCAACAAGCCGCCAATGGCCTCGCCGTCACCCTGGCCGAAACCCGCCTCGGTGCACCGGATGCCAAGGGCCGTCGCAACGCCGAAATCATCTCCGGCTCCGAATCCGTCATCGAAGTCGACCATGTGATTATTGCCTTCGGTTTCAGCGTCGAACCAGCAGAATGGTTTGCACAGCACGGCATCAGGGTCGACGCGCGCGGCCGCACTGAAGCGTCCCCCCGCCAGAAATTCAAACACCAGACCAGCAACGCAAAGGTGTTTGCAGGCGGAGATCAGGTACGCGGCGCGGATCTGGTGGTGCGTGCGGTGTATGAAGGCAGACAGGCAGCGGAAGGGATGCTGGCTTATCTGGGGGTTTGGTAAGCCGCTGAGTAGCTGAAGGAAATCAAAGGCCCGCTTCGGTGAAGTGGGCTTTTTGTTTTTTCATCGCAGGAACACATGTCGACCATGCAGACAAATATGGGCGCTTCAACTCCGAACTGTCCTAGTTAGCACGGCCCGTGGATCAGGCAATCGACAAACAAACTGAAGTACTCCGCTAAAGATTGTGGCGGTGCAGGATAAAATGGTGCAGACATGGCCTGCATCAAAGCAAATAAAATTTGGACAATAAAAAAGAAACCAATTCGAAGCGGCACCGTCGATAGAAATCCGCCCCCTAAAATTGACGATGAAAGTGTAATAACAAGGAGAAGCACCCCAAATATCTCCCCAACCACTGCAGCCCCTCCACATGAGAATTGGCCGAAATATGCGCCACCTTCTGCCGCTAGAAATAAAGCCAAATACGGTAGGTAATTGCGTACCGTTATCCGTTCAGCTTCAAAGGCAGTGCTTCGATTCGAGCCACGAATAGCCGCAAATATGGTGCCGGAGATTGCACCTAGCATTGCAGCAATGCCAGCTGAGATCAAGATTTGGAAAAGGCTGCCGTGCATCCCCACAACAAACATGAGAAAAACCAGCAGCGACAGAATTGCGCCAGCAATGGGTGGCCCAGAGAGGGGGCTACGAAATGATACTGGGAGTAATCGTATTGTAGGGGTTGCAATAATAAATGTTGCGGGATAGGTAAATAACATAACCGGCAGCGCATAAGCCCACACTGGTCCAGGACATCCGGAGCAAGGTTCGCTCAGAAACGTCCAATAGAGATATGCCGCAATAGGAATAATGGCAGGCGCTATAAAATAAGCTGCAATTATCCGCAATTTACTGACCATAATTTGCATCCCGAGCTCGTATTGACGCTGATTTCATCGAAATGATCAATGATAACGCATCTGATTCCACTGAAGCTTTTTAAGCAGCTGAGGAATTACCCCCCACCGACCGCGTCGAGCATCGCAAGCCGCGCCGGGGCAGTCTGGCACCGCTGTTTGAGCCCGGTCAGCGACCGGGCGAGTTCGGTGCCGGCCGGTGCGGCTGAGAAGCACAGAGCACCGATCGCAGACCGGCGTGGCCTCCGGGGGTCGCCTTTTCTTTGGTTCTTTCTTCTTGTGCCCCGCGGGTATGGCGAAGCAAAAGAAAATATCGCGCCCGAGAGGGCAAGACAGCTACGCACATGCACTCGGCTGCGAGCCGCTCCACCCCAACACATCCGCCTGCATCGCCCCCACAGTCATCTATGCTCAATACACCTGCATCCCAGCAATGGAGCACCCGCCATGCGCTTGCAACAACTATTCGGCAGCCTGTTCAGCTCAGGCGAGACACAACCTGCCCAGCAACATCCAGGCAACCCGCAACCGGGCGCACACGTGGAAGATCTCCTGCGCAGCCTGTATGTCATGGCCACAGTCGTCGAAGCGCGCGATCCCTACACCGGCGGCCATCTGTGGCGGGTCTCCCGCTTTAGCCGCCAGCTCGCAGAAGCAGGCGGGCTACCGGCAGCCGATATCGCCCGCATCACGCTGGGCGGATTTCTGCATGATCTGGGCAAGGTGGGCATTCCGGATGCCGTGCTGAACAAACCGGACAAGCTCACGGATGAAGAGTACGCCATCATCAAAACCCATCCGCAGGTAGGGGAACGCCTGCTGGCCGAACATCCGCTTTCACGTCTCGCTCACGCCGCCGTTGTGGCGCACCACGAAACACCCGACGGACGCGGTTATCCCAATGGTTTGTCTGGAGACGCCATTCCCGTGGATGCACGGATTGTGGGGGTATGCGATGCCTTTGATGCCATGACCAGCAATCGCCCCTATCGTCGCGGCATGCCGGTGGAACGGGCACTGTCCATCATCCAGGACAATTTGGGGAGGCAGTTCGACCAGACCTGGGGTCACCTGTTTGTCGAACAGGGCCGGGCTGGGGCCTTTGACCATGTCGTCGGCCATTCGGATACGGGCATGGCGGTTCAAGCCTGTCCCAGCTGCGGCCCGACCATTGTGGTCAAGCGCAGTCAGCGCACGGGGGACACCACCTACTGTCGCTGCTGCGGCGCACAGGTTCGCATCCATGCCAATGGATCGGACATCACCATCGAGCCCACCGGACAGGCCGGCACTGCCGATCAGCTGCAGGCCGATGTGGATATGGCTTTGATTGACGGACTAGTGAGTGAATCGATTAAAGCGCTGCGCATCGAATAAGCGTCAAAAATAAACCCGCCTTGCGGCGGGTTCATCATCTGCTAACTGCTTATTGGGCAGTCCACTGCTTCAACCAACCCAGCACTTCATCGTGCCATTGGATGGAATTGGCAGGCTTCAGCACCCAGTGATTTTCATCCGGGAAGTACACGAACTTGCTCGGAATGCCCTTGCGCTGCAGCGCCGAGAACACCGACAGACCTTGCTCCACGCCCAGACGGAAGTCGTTCTGGCCATGCACCACCAGCATCGGGGTCTTCCAGTTCTTCACGGCGTTAACCGGGTTGTAGCGCTCGTAGTTTTCCGGGTGGTCGTACTGGGTTCCCTTGTTTTCCCACTCGGTGAACCATAGCTCTTCGGTCGCGTAGGCGGCACCACGGGCATCAAAGATACCATCGTGGCTGACCAGACACTTGAAGCGATCCGACCAGTGACCGGCGATGTAGTTGATCATGAAGCCGCCGTATGACGCACCCAGTGCACAGGCGTTGTTGCCATCGATGAAGCTGTACTTCTCGACTGCAGCGGCCAGACCCTTCTGCAGATCTTCGAACGGTGCAGCACCCCAGTTACCGCTAATTTCATCGGTAAACGCCTGGCCATAGCCAGTCGAACCATGGAAATCGATCATCACGGCGGCGTAGCCAGCACCGGCATACACCTGCGGATTCCAGCGATAGTGCCAGTCGTTAGCGAATGAGCCTTGGGGGCCACCGTGGATCAGGAAGGCCAGCGGGTACTTCTTGCCAGCCTGATAGTTGGCCGGCTTCACCACATAGCCGTACACCTTCTCACCCTTGGCGCCAGTAAAGCTGAACTGCTCAGGCTCGCCCAGTGCGGTCTTGGCCATTGCTTCGGCATTCACCGAGGTCAGCTGCACAGCCTTGCCGCCTTCCAGTGCGTACACATCATCCGGGTGCTTCAGATCGTTCCAGGTGTAGACCACGCGATTCTTGCTAACGGACAGACCAGACACCTGACCTGCGCCCGTCAGCTTGCTGACCTTGCCGGAGGCCAGCTCGATCGAGAAAATCGGATGCTGACCGATGTCGTCGGTAGTCACATAGACATGTTCGCTATCGGCTGCAAACTGCAGATCACCCACCGAGCGATCCCAGTCTGCGGCCACGCTGCGGGTGGTGCCAGTTTTCAGATCATGCAGGCGGATGTGGAAACGGTCGGCTTCAAAGCCCGGACGATCCATCGCCTTCCAGGCCAGATAGCGACCGTTTGGCGATACAACCGGCTGGCCATCCCAAGCGGGATTATCACCGCTCAGGTTCTTTGGTGCAGCACTGCCATCCAGCGGCACAGCGTAGATATCAAAGTTGGTCGACCAGGCTTCTTCACGACCGGCCAGACGCACGGAGAAGTAAGCTGTCTTGCCATCCACGCTCACGGTGTAGTCTTCGCTACCGCCATGCGGCTTGGTGTGGGTGTCGCCATCCATACCACGCATCAGATCCACGCCATCCTTGACGGTACCCTGAGCCGGCACTTTCACGGCGAACAGGTGATTGCGGCGACCATCGGCCCACTCGTCCCAGTGACGCACAAACAGGCGGTCATACACCTGTGCGGTGGATTTCACCTTGGCCTTGTCGTCCAGCTTGGTCTTGGTGCAAGCGATGTCATTACAGGCCGGGAATACGCTCAGGGACACCAGCAGGGTGTCATCCTTCGGGCTCAGATTGAAGCTTTCGACATCCAGCGCCAGATCGGTCACTTGCAGGGCTTCGCCGCCATTGGCTGGCAAACGCCAGATCTGGCTGGAACCGCTGCGGCTGGACAGGAAATACAGCCACTGGCCATCGCTGGACCAGCGGGCGTTGCTTTCATTGCCCTTGCCGGAGGTCAGCTGGCGGCTGGCTTTCTGCTTGAAATCGTAGGCCCACAGGTGGGTGGCACCCTTGTTGGCTTCCACATCGATGGTGCGCAGACCATAGATCACGGTATTGCCATCGGGCGACAGGCGCGGTTCGCTCACGCGCTTGAGGGATACCAGCTCGCGAATATCAATCGCGTGTGCCGGAGCAGACAGAGCGGCCAGCGAACCGATAACGGCTGCGACCAGGGCTTTTTTAACTGAAGCCATGCAAGGGACTCCTGCGGGTCTTGGGTAGGGAAACGTCATTCATACGAATGCAACCGCCGAATGATACGACTTTTCCCGCCCCGCGCAATGGACAATCCCCTGAACTGTCTGGCGAATGTCACCCGAAGAGTGCAACCAGTTGACGCGACAGCGCCACCAGCGTGCCGTCAGGCGCGTAGATACTGGCGGTCTGGCTGCTATAGCCATCGCGCGCAGAAATCGCTTCGGCATCAAATAGCCACCAACCATCCTGCGGGAAAGCCGCCGGATGTTGCACAAACTCCAGTGCCCAGGTCATGGAGCTGGCAGGCGATGGGCCCTTCATCAGCGACAAGCCTACCGGCGGAATGGCATCGGCCATTGCAATAATCGCCAGCTCGTCGACATCTCCCGCATCGCGCGGACGCACATAGATCTGATTGGAAGGCTGTTTGCCGCCGGAAAAGGGCAGACTGCCGTCTACCCAGCGGTATTCATAATGACGGGTGAATTCCGGTACGATGCCCGGAATAAAGGGCAGCGAGGGTGCCGCATCGACCGGCTTGGTTTCCGGTGCACGAGGCGCAGCCACTTGCACTGCAGAGTCACGTTCAATACCCAGCAGTGCAATCACCAGACAGGCTGGCTTGCCCTCGGAGAGCAGGCGTACTTCTACCTGCGATGCTGCCCGACCGGTCCGCAGCACATCCACGGTGATCTCGACTTCACCCGGTGCAATCGGTGCGATAAAGGTGGTTTGCAGCGACCATACGGGTGGCGCATCAGGCAGATGCGTCCGGATGGCCTTCATGGCGAGTGCAGCCTGCAGGCCACCAAACAGTGCTCTACCCTGCGCCCATGAAGCGTCTGTGGTTGCGGTGAATCGTCCGTCACCATTTGCAGTGAGGGATTGCAGAACATCGGACAGAGACAGCATGCCACACTCCAGAGTCAGGGTTGATCTGATGACTCTGGCTCAAAGCCGGGTAAAAGTCAAACAAGCGTTTGCTTACCCTACTCAAGCGGCTTGTCGCGGCTTGAATGCTTTCCTCCGATTCGCTTCCGCAGCAAATTCTTCCAGATCCGGATCGAGCGCATGGCGGGCAGACACGATGCCGACCGGCTTGCCATTGACCACCACCGGCACATGACGGAACCCATGCTCAAACATCAGCAGCATCGCGTAACCAAAAGAGTCGCGCGGATCCACGGTCATCGGGTTCACTGTCATCACATCAGACAGCTGCGTGCTATCCGGATCACGATGCTCGGCGACCACGCGGAAGGCCACATCTCGCTCGGTAAAAATACCCACTAGTTGCTCGCCCTCCACCACCATCAATGCACCGACATTCTTGTCGCGCATGTGCTGCGCTGCCTCGGCTACCGTTGTACTAGGTGGCGCCAGGAGAGTCTTTTCGCCCGCCATTAATTCCCTGACTTCGAGTCCGAACATGATTGCGATCCGCATGTAAACTGCATGGAAAAAGCGGCTGCTTCTTTTCGAAGCAACCGCTTAGAGCATACCCAGCTGTTGAGCGAATCGCCTTGACGCCTATCAAACGCCCTGCTTGGCAGGTTTGGCAGGTGGCGAAACAGCAGCAGGAGAAGTCTGCTTTATCACTGCCTGCATGCCTGGACGCGCCGTTGGCAGACGGTTTGCCACCACCATGGCACCTTCTTTCAGCCCCTGTTTGATCGCAACCATGCCCGTGCGTTCGTCGCGTTCGCCAACCTCGACATTCGCTCGCGCCAGCTTGCTACCATCGATCCAGTAGACATATGTCTGACCATTGCCATCCTGAACAGCAGTTTGCGGTATGGCCAGGCGTGCGGACTGGGCGAGCAAGTCCAGCTTGCCCTGAGCAAACATGCCCCCGCGCAACAGTCCGGCATGATTATCCAAAGACAGGAAGACGGTAATGGAACGCGAACCAACCTCAGCTTCCGGATTGATCCGTTTGACGACGCCGGTAAATTGGCGATCGGGAAATCCATCCACAGCAAACTCGGCGCGGCTACCTACCTTGACGCTGGCAATATCGGTGGTAGGCACGGTCGCCTGAAGCTCCATCTCGCTCAGATCGACCACGGATACCAGTTCGGCATTCACCTCTACCTTTTCCCCCGGCTGAATGGCACGCTTACCGATCACGCCCGACATTGGCGCACGTAATACGGTATCGTTCAGCGAAATCTGCGCCGACTCCACCTGCCCTGCAGCCGCTTTCACACGTGCCTTACTCATCTCAACGCTAGCGAGGCTGGAATCGTAATTGGTGGACGAAATAAAGCCCTGCTTTTGCAGCACCACATTCTTTTCGTGGGTGCGCTGATCCAGCGCCAGCTGAGCCTTGGCAACTTCTAAATTGCCTTCCTGCTCATGCAAGTGTGCCAGATAACTGCTCTGATCAAAGCGTGCCAGTACCTGTCCCTTACTGACTTTTTCACCTTCCCGCACCAGTACATCGGTGACGACCGCACTGATCTTGGAGCGGAGCACCGCATGCGTCACCGGCTTGAGCGAGCCACTCAGGGGAATCCGGTGATCGAGGCTACGCATTTCCGCGCGCGCCAGATCGGTCGAAACAAACTCCAGCTTGTCCGGCCCCTTGTTTCCCTCCTCTTCTCCGTCACCCTTGTGACCCTTGCTGGTCGCCATGACAACCACCCCGCACAGGACAACCGCACCCAGTGCGCCTGCCCACAATCCCTTGGATTTCAGATTCATGATGTTCTGTCTCCGTTATCTATTCGTTCAGGCCTGCGAATCTGTCGCCAGAACCTGTGTGTTGATCGTGTCATGCTCATGTGTAGATTGAGCATGCTTGGCCGCTTTGCGAGCGCGGCGCTTGTCCACATAGCCCACCAGATAGCTGTACAGCACCGGCACGACTACCAGCGTCAACATGGTGGAGGTAATCACCCCGCCAATAATCGCCCGTCCCATCGGGGCTTCGATTTCGCCACCGTCACCTGCGCCGATGGCCATCGGCAACATACCCAGCACCATGGCAGCTGTCGTCATCAGAATCGGACGCAAACGTACCTGACCAGCCTCTAGCAGCGCTTCGTGCAACGGCTTACCCTCGGATCGGCCCTTATTGGCAAAGTCCACCAGCAGAATCCCGTTCTTCACCACCAGACCCATCAGCATGATAAAACCGATCATCGAGAACAGATTGAATGTGGTACCCGTCACCAGTAGCGCCAGCACCACCCCGATCAGCGACAGCGGCAGGGAGGCCATGATGGCCAGTGGCTGGACAAAGCTGGCGAATTGCGAAGCTAGAATGAAGTAGATGAACAGGATGGCCAGACCGAGCGCCCCCAGGAAAGCGGTAAACGCCTCCGCCATATCGGATTGCTGACCACCATTATCAAAGCGATAACCCGGTGGCAACGCAGTCTTGTCGAGAATCTTCCTGACCTCTGCCCCCACTGTCCCGCTAGGACGGCCATCCACGTTTGCATAAACCGATACACGGCGCTGCAGATCCAGACGCTTCAGCTGATTCGGGCTGGACGCCTCTACAAAATCAGCCACCTGACGCATGCTTACCAGAATAGGCTTACCATTTTCATCCACCTTGGCACTTGTCACGGTCAAATCCTGCAGATCGGCCGCTGCCTTGCGCTCGGAGCGCGGCAGGCGGGCGATCACATCATAGTTTTGTCCATCCGATGCCAGCCAGTGAGAAATGGCGTCGCCAGCCAGCAGTGGCCGCAGTACCCGGCCTAACTGACCGTTACTGACACCCAGATCGCTCGCCGCTTCATGATTGATGCGCACGGATACAGCAGGTGCTGCCTCCTTTTCACTGCTTTGCAAATCGACAATGCCCGGAATCTTGGCGATTTTCTGCATCAAATCCTGGGAGATTGCAGTCAGCTGTGACGCATCCGGCCCGATAATCGACACAAAGATGGCATTCCCGTTATTACCCAGCTGCAGCTCAATCCCGGCAACCTTCTGGATGGCCTTGCGGACATCGGTTTTGATCTCCTGGGCCGAGCGACGCGGTTGCACATGCTTATCGACCAGTTTCAGACCAATGAAGGCGTAGTTGCGGCCATCTTCCGTACCGACATTGGTTTGCACCAGCGCAATTTCTTTAAAACCATGCAGGATATCTTCAACCTGGCGAACCTTAGCATCGGTGTAATCGAGGCTGGAGCCCACAGGTGTATTCAGTTGCAGTGCGATAAAGCCATCATCTGACTCTGGCACAAACTCTGCCCCCAGCATCGGCATCAAGGCAACGCTTCCCAGAAAGGTCGCCGTTGCAATCGCCAGCACACTTTTGCGATGATCAAGCGACCACTTCAGGATGGCGTCGTACCAACCGTGTACGCGCTCGATAAACTGCTCGAACTTGCCCAGCAAACGTCCCAGCCACGGCATGTACTTGAAGCGGCCTTCTTCCGGATCGTGCCAGATCGACGATAGCATCGGGTCCAGCGTGAAGCTGACAAACAGCGACACCAGCACAGCCACCGTCACGGTAATCCCGAACTGATAGAAGAACCGACCAATGATGCCGTGCATAAAGGCGACCGGCACAAACACCACCACAATCGCGAAGGTGGTGGCCATCACCGCCAGACCGATTTCCTGCGTGCCTTCCAGTGCAGCCTGAAAGTGGCTCTTGCCCATCGCCAGATGCCGCACGATGTTTTCCCGCACCACGATCGCATCGTCAATCAGCAAGCCAATCGACAGACTCAGCGCCATCAGGGTCAGGAAGTTCAGCGTAAATCCGAAGGCGTGAACCACGATAAACGCAGCCAGCACCGAAATCGGCAGCGTCAGCGCAGTAATCACTGTACTACGCCAGGAGTGCAGGAACATGAATACGATGAACACTGTCAGCACACCGCCTTCGATGATGGTCATCTTGGTGCTATCAACGGATGACTTGATGCTGTCCGAGTTCGCTTCGGTGATTTTCAGTTCTACATCGTCGGGCAAACGCTTTTGCAAGTCGGACACCGACTTTTTGATGCCATCACCCAATTCGACCACATTGGCACCCTGAATCGGCATGATATCCAGCGAGATCACCGGTTTACCATTCAGTCGCGAAATGGAGGTGCGCTCTTCTTCGCCATCCACAATATCCGCGACCTGATTCAGATAGACCGGCGTATTCCCGCGACGCGCCACAATCAGCTTGCCGAACATTGCCGGGTCTTTAATCTTGCCTTCTACCCGTACCAAGTGTTCTTTCACATTGCCGATCACGGCACCTGCCGGCACATCCTGATTGGCATCCTGAATGGCACTGATCACCTGATCCACGCCGACTTCAAGCGCGCGCATGCGGTCAGGGTGCATAAAGATCTGAATCTGGCGCGCGACACTCCCATTCACACGCACACTGCCCACGCCGCCTACCATGCGCAACTGCTTGGCGATCACCTGATCAGCCATGGAGGTGAGCTCGCGCAGCGAGCGGGTATCGGAACGCAGCGCCAGCTGGACAACCGGCTGGCTGTTTTCGGTGATATCCGCCTTCAGCACCAGCGGATCCTTCACTTCCTTGGGGAAGCTCGGACGCACCAGCGCCACCTTGTCGCGGATTTCCTGAATCGCCAGTGACGAATCCACATCAAGGCGGAACTCGATCTTCATCATCCCCACGCCTTCGCGCGAAGTGGCCCAGATATGCTTGATACCGTTGACGGTATTGATCTGATCTTCCAGCGGCTTGATCACATCGTTTTCGATTGCCTCGGGTGAGGCGCCCGGATAAACCACCTGCACAAAAGCAAGCGGGCTGGCGATGTTCGGCATGCGCTCTACCGGCAACAGCCGATAGGACACAAACCCAAGCACCAGCAAGGCCAGCATCACCATCGAGGCGAATACCGGATTCTTGATACTGACTTTGGTCATCCACATTTTATGTTGCCTCCCGGCGGGACTGCTTTATCAGAGCATTCAAGCGCATTTATATCGGTCCTGCATGACAGGCCTGACACATCGACCCGTCACATGCGTATCAAATTAAAAATACTTATGAGTATGGTATCAAAGTTTTGCGCATAAAAAAAGGCTGCACATCAATGCAGCCTGCCAGACGGTGCACTTTCCCCACTCTGAGATCAGGGACGGCACTTGTACATGGTAAACGTACGCTTGCCGATTTCGGGGCGCTCACCGGGGACCACAGTATCCGCACCGCTCTCCAACGCCGCATTGCGCGCCAGTTGTGACAGATCTGCATCCACGTCCTCGATGCTGCGACTGATGAATCCCACCTTTTCCAGCACGCTGACTGTGGTCGCACCCTTGCGCTGACAGCTGCTGACCTGTGTGGCTTCTGCAACAGACACACGGTCGGAACCCGCGGACACTTTGACCAGATTGCTCGCGCACCCGCCCAGCAATGCAGCCACAACCACGCCAGCCATTGCAAGATTGAACTTACTCATAAACGACCCCTCCCGATAAACAAACTCGGCAAGCTTACCACTGCGGCAGTGTTGAGCAAGCTCGCACAATGATACAGAGACGGATAAGCAAGAATGAGACTCAACTGTGTTTGAAATAAGCCGTCCTTACTTCCCCGCCCGGCTTAGTCTTTCAGCGCCGAATCCCAATGCTCCGCAATTTTGCCGTTCTCGATGCGGAACATATCAAACCAGGTGGTGGTGTAGGTTTGCTTCGGGTCTTTCGGATCTGGCATTGTGCTCACAAAACTCAGCACTACCAGATCACCTTCCGCAGTGATGGAAACCACAGGCTGCTGAATCTCTGCCTGAATGGCTTTGGGTTTGGCAAAGGCCGAGAAAAACTGCACGAATCCCTTGCGTCCGGTCGGCACATTGGGATTGTGCTGGATATAGGATTCGGTCAGGTATTTGTCCGCCAGCTCCAGATGCCCTGCTTCCAGCACCTCGCGCCAGAAGTCGAACACCAGTCTCTTGTTCTTCGCCAGTTGCGCATTGTCGCTGGCCAGCCATGCGGCCTGACTGGCGGCAGGCTTAACAGGCATTTGTGCGTGTACATCAGACAGAGTAGACAGACAGAGCAGTGCGGCGGCAATGGGGGTGAGCAGTTTCATGAGGCATCCTGTGGGTTGGGAAGGCGCAGGTAGCCGATACTACCCGCCGTCACTCAATCATCCACCATACTGGCCCCGGCCTCCAGTAACAGTCGCCGCAAAATCGAACGATGGCAACGCACCTCATTGTCGCAATAGCAGCCCATGGAAAAATTCGTCTGTTTCGACAGCGCCGCCAGCAGCTCAATTGTCCGGCTTGCATCCGGCAATTTCATCTCGCTCAAAAAGGCTTTCTCGAATACCCGCCACTGCGCATCTGTCTCGGCGGCTTGTCCGAGCTTCATGGTCTCGGCGCTAGGCGCCAGATTCGGATACCACACGTCGTACCAGTTGCCCGAAGCAAACTCGCTCTTCGGCACCCCACGCGGCGGACGGCGTACCGTCCCCATGCGCAAGCCCTCATCAGGTGCGCGGGGACTGCCTAGCTTGATGATGCGGATGGGCATGGGGCGGGCTTTCGTTGGATGGGAGTAAACCCCGAATATGGTCGGTTTACTGCTGATAAAACCAGTCGAGAAAAGTACCTGCAACTTCCGGCGTCATTTCCAAAAGCGCCTCAGCCATTTCAATCCGCCCTTTCGACACAGCGATGGCTGCAAGCACACTCGCCATAAACGCGTCATCCCACTCCCGGCCAGAAGCAGCCGCAACCAGTGCAGGCATGCTGGAAAGAGCGTCGAAATATGCAGCCGATAACGTGTCCGGAATCACCGTTTGATTTTTGACACGGCAAATTTCTACCCATGCAGGGAACTGAAAGTAAGCGAAGTCGACCTTCAAGGGATTCGCAATGATTGCAGCCACAACATGGGGAACTGCTGCAAATGAAGCCGTAAAAACGTCTCCCTGATGGGCTAGTGCGCTCCACAAACTGAACCAAGGTTCCTGATCATTACTGGATTCAGGCGCATGACTCAACTGACGCAAAAGTTCGGGAATATTCTCAGCAGACCCGTAAGCGTGATGGAGTTCAGACCAAAGTGGACTATCCAGATTTAGCATTTGAGGTCCCTAATCAATTGTCCAGACTCGAGTAAGACATCAGCGATTTAGAATGAGTCTCGTATCTACTTGCCCAGATAGAGCCGCCTCAACCGATTCAGCCCAATCGGTAACAATAGCCTGATCTATAGGGCGCCCATCTTCAAGCAAAGACATTGCGCCAAGCAATCCACCGAGTTCTTCACACCCGAGCGTATGCTGTTTATCCAGAAATGCATACATAGCCAGATAGGCTTGCTCAGGAGTGAGTACACGTTTTTCAGTCATATAAAGCCTCAAGGTGCTTCAATTACCCCAACGCCCGCACAATAAAATCCCGCTTCACCGTCGGCCGGGGCACTTTGATGTCAAACCAGCGGCGTACATCCATTTCCAGCCCGATGCCGTGCATATAGTTGTACAGCGCCTTGTTCAGTGCCCCGCCCAGCTCGCCATGATCGACGCCAGTGGGGTCGATAAAGCCAATATCGTTAATCGCAAAGGTCACTTTCGGCAGCGGCTTCAGCTTCACGCCATAGGCATCCGGGTCTTTGCCGACCGGTGAATGGATGGTGCAGGCAAAACGGTGGAAGAATCCTGATTGAATACAGCCGGATTCAAATAACTGGCGCACGTATTCCAGCGCGTCCACTGTATCCTGCACCGTTTGCGTGGGGAAGCCATACATCAGGTAGGCATGCACCAGCACGCCAGCATCGGCAAACGCATGGGTTACCCGCGCCACCTGATCGACTGATACGCCTTTTTTCATCAGCGCCAACAGTCGATCGGAGGCTACTTCCAGCCCGCCGGAAATGGCGATGCAGCCGCTTTGCGCCAAGAGCTGGCAGAGTTCCGGCGTGAAGCTCTTTTCAAAGCGGATATTACCCCACCACGAAATATTCACGCCCCGGCGCAGCAGCTCTTCGGCCAGTGCCTTCAGCACTTTGGGCGGTGCGGCTTCGTCGACGAAATGAAAGCCAGTCTGGCCGGTTTCCGCAATGATGGCCTCGATGCGATCCACCAGCAGGGTGGCATTCGCTGCTTCGTAGCGCGAGATATAGTCCAGCGTCACATCGCAGAAGCTGCATTTCTTCCAGTAACAGCCGTGGGCAATGGTCAGCTTGTTCCAGCGCCCGTCCGACCACAGCCTGTGCATCGGGTTAAGCATGTCCAAGAGCGACAGATAACCATCCAGCGGTAGGCCATCCCAGGTAGGCGTGCCGACTTCTGCAAACGGCACATCCGCTTCCGGATGATTGATATAACGTACCGCGCCAGCTTCGCGCACAAAGGTGCGCACCAGCTGCTCGACCGGCCGCTTGCCCGCCAGATGATCCATCAGCGCCAGCAAGGGTCGCTCGCCATCGTCCAGCGTCAGGTAATCGAAATAGTCGAACACACGCGGCTCTTTCAGCTCGCGCAGTTCGGTATTCACAAAGCCGCCCCCCAGCCCGATTTTGATCTCGGGGCGCGTGGCCTTGATGGTTTGCGCGATGCGGAAGGCAGCATAGACGGCACCGGGAAACGGCACCGAAATCAGTACCAGATCGGGTGCGTGGGTGTTCAGCGCGGTGAGCGTCAGGTCTTTCAGGTAGGTATCAACCAGCGTCTCCGGCGCGGCCAGTGCGCGCGCCAGTGGCTCAAAGGTAGGCTGGCTCAGCGCCAGCGATTCGGCGTAGCGCACAAATTCGAAACGCGCATCGGCCACTTCGCGGACGATATCGGCCAGATCATTCAGATACAGCGTCGCCACATGGCGGGCGCGATCTTGCGTACCCAGCATACCGAAAGCCCAGGCCAGCGGATCACCATCCTGTGGCTGCTCGGGATCGGCATAGTTATCAATTGCCACAAAACGCGGGCCTTCGGGCAGATACAGGCGGCTGGCAATGCGGTGCGCCAGCGTCGGGTCCTTGCCCTGCAAAAAGGCGATGGCCGGATCAACCGTGCGCGCATAGTGATCAAAATATTCGACAAAGCCATCCACCACTTCGCTGCGCTGCGCCTGCGGGATTTTTTCGGCTTTCTTGAACAGATCAGTGAGCCCCGCTCGAGACAACAGCTTCAGCACCAGCTTGAGCGCCAGATCTTCCTGAACCGCATTCACCTTGCGCGAGCGCAGGAAGCCGGTCAGGTAAGCCGTAGACGGGTATGGCGTATTCAGCTGCGTCATCGGCGGGATGATGGACAGAACCTTGCCCTGCCACGCTACGGGTGGCTCAGCGGCTTGCACCGTAGAAATCGGAATCACGTCCACGTCTCTCTTGCCTTATTTGTCAGTACGCGCCAGCAGGCCCGCCATCAGATTCGCCAGCTTGGCCTTGCCTTCGGCCTTGCTTACATCGGCTTTCTTTTCACCGGCCAGACGACCGCTAAAGCGGACCTCGTCTGCAGGCAGCTCCTTCAGGAAGCGCGAGGGTTCCACCACGCTCCATTCACCCGCCCGGCGACGTTTGCCGCAATAGGTAATGGTCAGGCCACGCTGCGCACGGGTAATCCCCACGTACATCAGGCGGCGCTCTTCTTCCACCATATTGCCGTCGATGGAATTGGTGTGCGGCAGAATGCCCTCTTCGCAGCCAATCAAGAATACGTGCGGATATTCCAGCCCCTTGGACGCATGCAGCGTGGTCAGGCGCACCGCATCGACTTCTTCCTCATCGCGCCCTTCCAGCAGGGTAATCAGCGCGATTTTCTGGGTCATTTCGATGAGATTGGTGCCATCCTCATCCCAGCGGCGGTTAAACCACGCCACCAGCTCCAGCACATTCTTCCAGCGCGTTTCTGCCGGACGCGGCTCGTCGGTTTCATAGAGCCATTGCTCGTACTCAATGGCATCCAGCAATTCATTCAGCAGCGCACCAGAGGGTTCCTTCGGCGCACGCGCCTGAATGCGGTTGATGAACTTGCAGAAGGTCAGCAGCGCCTCTTCCTGTTGTGGCTGCACGATGCCTTCAAAGCTGGGCAGATGCAGCGCTTCAAAGAGCGATACTTTCTTCTGCGCCGCAAATGCGCCCAGCTTTTCCAGTGTCACATTGCCGATGCCGCGCTTGGGCGTGGTCACGGCCCGGATAAACGCCGGATCGTCGTCTTCATTCACAATCAGCCGCAGATACGCCATCACATCCTTGATTTCGACCTTGTCGAAGAAGGATTGCCCGCCGGAAATCTGATACGGAATCTTGTGATTGCGGAACTGCGTTTCGATGATACGGCTCTGGAAATTACTGCGATACAGCACCGCGTAATCGCCAAACTTGGTGCGATTCTCGAATTTGTGCGCCAACAGTCGCATCGCCACGGTTTCGGCTTCGTGCTCTTCGTCCTTGGCTTCGACCACCTGAATGGGATCGCCAATGCCCAGCTCCGACCACAATTGCTTCTCGAACAGCTTGGGGTTATTGGCAATCACGGTATTCGCGGCGCGCAGAATCCGCGCAGTGGAGCGGTAATTCTGTTCCAGCTTGATCAGATGCAGCTTTGGGAAATCTTCCTGCAGCAGCTCCAGATTTTTCATATTGGCGCCGCGCCAGGCGTAGATCGACTGATCATCGTCGCCCACGGCAGTAAACATGCCGCGCAGGCCGGTCAATTGCTTCACCAGCCGGTACTGACAGGTATTGGTGTCCTGATATTCATCCAGCAACAGATAGCGCAATTTCAGCTGCCACTTGGTGAGGATGTCCATCTCGCGCTCGAAAAGCTCCACCGGCAGGCGGATCAGATCATCGAAGTCGACCGACTGATAGGCAAAGAGCGTGTCCTGATACTGGCGATAGATGCGCGCCAGCCGCATTTCGCCGTCGCTTTGCGCATCGCGTAGCGCCATATCCGGCGAGATGAAATCATTCTTCAGGCGCGAAATCTGGCCAATTGCGCCGCGGATTTCTTCCTTATCGGTCGTCGCCAGAATGTCCGAGACAATCTTGTAGGCATCAGACGAATCGAGGATCGAAAAACGCGGCTTGTAGCCCAGCGCTGCCGCTTCCTGACGGATGATCTGCAGCCCCAGCGAGTGGAAGGTCGAGACCGTCAGGCCCTTACATCGGGAGGGGTCGAGAATACCAGCCACCCGCTCCTGCATTTCCCGCGCCGCCTTATTGGTAAAGGTAATGGCGGCAATATTCTTCGCCTCGTACCCGGCGTGCTCGATCATGTAGGCAATTTTCTGCGTGATCACGCGGGTTTTGCCTGATCCGGCACCGGCCAGCACCAGCAAGGGACCATCAAGGTAGCGCACCGCAGCTTGCTGCGGCGGATTCATGGAATGCAACATGGAGAATATCTGTAGGGATTAGTCGAGCATTTTAGCACGATGCGCCCCGCATCCCGGCGCACCTGCCATCGGCTTGCAGGTGGTCTTATTGCGCCAATTACCCAATTTAAGCCATGCTGACCTTTATACCGGCCATTTGGCAGGGATTACCCTGTCTTAGCATGCGCCGTGAGTGGCATTTAACTGGACTGACATTCCCGGAGACACAGCATGGGCGCGCTCAGCCTGCGCAAAATCAGCAAAATCAGCGGGGACACGCGCATCCTCAACAACATCAATCTCGACATCGACAAGGGCAGCTTTCTGATTCTGGTCGGCCCCTCGGGTTGCGGAAAGTCCACACTCCTGAATTTAATTGCGGGACTCGATGAGCCCTCCAACGGGGATGTCCTGATTGGCGATGAAGTGGTGACGCAGCGCTCACCCAAAGATCGTGACATCGCCATGGTCTTCCAGAGCTATGCGCTCTACCCCAACATGACCGTGCGCGAAAACATCGCGTTTGGCCTGCAAATGCGCAAAGTATCGAAAGCCGAACAGGAAGCCACGATCGCCCGCGTCGCCACCATGCTGCAGATCGAGCCCCTGCTGGATCGCAAACCCAAAGCCCTGTCGGGCGGCCAGCGTCAGCGCGTCGCCATGGGTCGGGCGCTGGCACGCAATCCCGCGCTATTCCTGTTCGACGAACCGCTTTCCAATCTCGACGCCAAATTACGTGTAGAGATGCGTACCGAGATCAAACGCCTGCACCAGCGTCTCGGCACCACCATGGTGTATGTGACGCACGACCAGATCGAAGCCATGACGCTGGGGGACCGCATGGCGGTGATGAAAGGCGGAGAAATCCAGCAGTTCGGCACGCCGGACGAGATTTACAATGCACCCGCCAATCTGTTTGTGGCCGGATTCATTGGCTCGCCCGCCATGAATATCCTGCCCTGCACGCTGGTGGTGGCAGATGGTCGTACCAGTGTCAGCCTGCAATCGGGCATGCATGATGCCATCCGCGTCGATCTGGGCGTGGCCACAGACGCACACGCCGCACTGCACCAGCATCCTGTTCTGCTGGGCGTGCGCCCCGAACACCTGAGCGATGCCGATCCACTGGCGTTCAATTGCGGCACCACGCAGCTAGATGCCACGGTCGAGATGCTGGAACCGACCGGGCCGGATACCCATGTCAGCCTGACATTAAACGGCGTACCCGCCATTGCACGCAGCAAACCATCGGCAGCGCAACCCATCGGTGCTACCATGCGCCTTTCGCTGTCCGTTGCGAATCTGCATCTGTTCAATCCAGACTCGGGACTGCGAATTTAGGGGAATTTTTGCGCAAATTGCAGTACGTTCAGCAATTTGCCAGCGTGTGATTCCATGTTTTTTCTGTGCTAACTCCCGAAGGACAAAGCACAATTTGACACAGGACGCTCAACTCGTTATTATCCCCCCTCTTTGCGTTTTCGAGCGCGTCGCCGGTTTGGGCTGACGTGCCCTGCTGAACCCGTTTTTTTAGAGATAAGTCGGAGTCCAAACATGGCTCGTGTATGTAAAGTAACTGGCAAGGGTCCGATGGTCGGAAACAACATCTCCCACGCCCACAACAAAACCAAGCGTCGTTTCCTGCCGAACCTGCAATATCGCAAGTTCTGGGTAGAAAGCGAAAACCGTTGGGTTCGTATTCGTGTTTCCAACGCTGGCCTGCGTACCATCGACAAGGTTGGCATTGACGCCGTTCTGGCCGATCTGCGCGCCCGTGGCGAACTGTAATCGGGAGTAATAGAACATGCGTGAAAAGATCAAGCTGGAATCGACCGCTGGTACCGGTCACTTCTACACAACGACCAAGAACAAGAAGACCACGCCTGAAAAGCTGGAAATCAAAAAGTTCGATCCGGTCGCTCGTAAGCACGTCGCCTACAAGGAAACCAAGCTCAAGTAAGCATTGCTTGCCTGGCTTGTCTCTAATGTTTGGTGAGACGCAACTTAAACCTCCGTTCACACGGGGGTTTTTGTGTTTTCTAGCAGCACAAAGTACATCACTCACACTCAGTCATATACCGAGTATTGCGAGATTGTTGTCGACATGAAAAAAGGCATCATTCTGTTTGCCCATGGCGCCCGAGATCCGCTCTGGGCATTACCACTGGAAGCACTCAAAGCAGCCGTCGCAAGCCGCACGGACGCACCGGTCGAACTCGCCTATCTCGAATTGATGCAACCTACACTGGCTGACAGTGTGGCACGTCTAATCGGACAACACTGCTCTGCCATTGAGATTGTGCCCTGTTTTATTGCACGCGGCGCACATCTCAAGCGAGATTTACCGGCACAGGTAGCCGAACTGATGGCGCAACATTCAGGGCTGTCGATCACCATGAGCGATGCACTCGGTGAAGTGGATGCCATTCAGCAGGCCATGGCTGACTGGATCGTCAGCCGCCCTCAGACATCAGCCTGATCACTCAAGCCCCACACACGTTGCAGGGTGCGCTTGAGCGCCATCACCAGCAAGTCACCTTCGCTATCCGCCTGGTAGATAAAGCTCAGCCAGACACTGGCACCCGAATCGCCCCATGCAAATGTCCGGCCAGCTTCAATTGACGGCCTGACCAGATCCTCGCGCAATGCGCACAGACCCAGCCCGGCCTCGACACAGGCAAGCATGGCTTGCTCCTGATCGATATCGAATACCTTTTTCGGGGTGATGTTGTGCTCGCGCCAGATTTCAGCGTGCACTTTAGAGAGCATGGAAAACTGACTCGCCCCCACCCACGGCTGCCGCCCTAATTCGCGCCAGTCGCAGCCATCAAGCCGTTGCGCCCACTCTTTTGGCCCCACAACGATGAGACGCTCTTCACTCAATGGCGTGGTATGGACATTCTGATAGGGATTGCGACCGATAAAGAATCCTGCATCCACCTCATGTTTGCGAACCGCATTGAGCACGGCACCGCTTACACCTTGCGAGGTTGCAATCTGCAGTAAGGGATAATCTGACTTGAGTGCGCGCAACCATTGCCCCATACGCAACACTTCGGGCGTCAGGATGGTACCCACGCGCAACTTGCCGGAAAGCTGCCCCTTCAGTGAGCGAGCATGATTAAGCATGTCCCGGCTCACTTCGATGATGCGCTCGGCATCACCCAATAGCATCTGCCCCGCCTCGGTCAGCGTTACGCCGCTGGGTGTGCGGGAAAACAAGGCCACGCCTGTCTCTTCTTCCAGCGCCTTGATCTGTGCTGTCACTGCAGGCTGGCTAAGGTGCAGGATTTCGGCTGCCTGAGTCAGGTGCCCCTGCTGAGCCACCGTTACGAAGGTTCGCAACTGGTAGATTTCCACGTTGTGTCTCCCTGTTTTTGTTTGCATCACGGCCACTGGCTTGCCGTGCTACGCCGTGCGCGCTTATGCTTATCCCGACAGGTTAATGTCATTCCAGACAGCCGTCGACCCTTATATAAAAGGATTGACCTGTTTGATCATAGGCAAACACCTTGCACGTGGAGCCATTATGCTGGTTATTTGATATCAGCCCGGAGCATTCATGACCGCCCTCAGCCTGATCGAAGCGTTCTGTGACGAGTTTGCCCATACCGCCCCATTTGACCACATGGAGCGCGCAACACTGCGTCAACTGGCAGAACAGGCGGAGCTTGCCTATTTCCCGGCGGGCACGACGGTGTATCAAGCCGGACAGGCGATTCCCTACCTTTTTCTGATCAAAGAAGGGCGCGTTGGCAGTCGCTACAGCGACAATGAAATTCATGAATACACCAAAGGCGACCTGTTTCCACTCGGTGCAATTCTCACCGACCAGAGCGCTGCCGCTACCATGGAAGCACTGGAAGATACATTCCTGTATCGATTGCCGGGTGCCACAGTTGAAGCATTGCGCCAGCAAAGCCCCGCTTTTGCAGACTATTGCCTGAACCGGATCGGCCATCTGCTACTGCGATCCAGACAGGAACTGCAGGCCACGCTATCACTTGATAGCCGGCACGCTGCGCTGAGTACCACCATCGGGCAGATCATGACGCAGCCGATTAGTTGCGCGCCTGACACACCCTTACTGACTGCGCTGCAACAGATGCAAGCCGCACGCATTGGCTCGATCCTGATTGTGGATGGCCAAGGCATCGCTCATGGCATCTACACGCTGCAGGATCTGTTACGCACGGTGCTGTCGCAGGCGGATCTGAACGCCCCCATTTCGCAGTACATGAACAGCCCCTTGATTTCACTCTCACCGGATGCACTTGCCACCGATGCTGCGCTTTCCATGGCACAGCATCGGATACGCCACATCCCCGTGATCGAACAGGGAAGATTGCTGGGTATGGTGTCGGAGCGCGACCTGTTCGGCCTGCAGCGTGTCAGTCTGGGCAGCATCGAGCGCCAGCTGGAGCAGGCGGATTCGCCCGAGACCTATGCCGTGGTTGCAGAACAAATCCGCCAGCTGGGCGTCAATCTGCTGGCGCAAGGTCTGGCAGCCGAGCCACTGGCCCGGTTGACCGCCACGCTCCATGATCGATTATCCGCACGTATCATCGAGCAGCATCTCGAGCCGCTACGGGCTCAAGGTATGCAGCTGACGTGGCTGGTTTTCGGCAGCGAGGGACGGCAAGAACAAACCCTCGCAACCGATCAGGACAACGGATTGATCTTTAGCTGTCCGACCGGGGAATCTGCAGACGTGATACGCACAACACTGCTACCTGTATGCGCCACCATCAATCATATTCTCGACCGCTGCGGCATACCGTTATGCAAAGGCAATATCATGGCCATGAATCCGGCCTGCTGCCTGAGCCTGGACGAATGGGAAAACCAATTTGCAAGCTGGGTAGATGACGGCACGCCCGATAGCCTGCTGGCGGCCAGCATCTATTTTGATTTCCGCCCAATCTGGGGTGATGATGTACTGGCTGAGGCGCTGTTCGCGTCCATGCAAGCCCGTATTCGCGAGCGACCGCGTTTCTTATGGATGCTGACCCGGAATGCACTACTCCACGAACCGCCGCTCGGCCTCATACGCGACTTTGTGACGCAGCAGCATGAGGGTCATGCGGTCATTGATTTGAAAGCAGCGGGCACCGTATTTTTTGTCGATGCAGCGCGTATCTTTGCACTGGCGGCAGGCATCCGTATCAGCGCCACAACTGAGCGCCTGCGACAGGCGGGTGCAATCCTGAATATCGCCGCCTCGCGAATCGAATCGTGGATAGATGCGTTTCAATACTTGCAAATGCTGCGGCTACGCTGCCAGCAGGCAGAAATAGCGAGAGGCGAAATCCCCGGCAATCTGGTGCGCCCGGATCAGCTCACAGTACTCGACCGGCGTGTTCTGAAAGAAGCCCTGCAGGAAGCCAAGCGCATCCAGCGTAGCCTCAATCTGCACTGGCCCGCATGATGCCATCACTATACCGGCTCTTGCCCTGGCTATCCCCCCCCATCAGGCCGTGTGACTGGCGCACCCCGCTTGCGGACATGCACTGGCTGGTGGTTGATTGCGAATCAAGCGGATTGAATCCCCGTCGGGACAAATTGATCGAACTCGCGGCAGTCCCCATTGAAGGCCGGATCATTCATCTGGGTCGAGCCATGGAGCACGTGCTGCGCCAGGACAGCACCAGCAGCATCGCCAATATTCTCATTCACGGAATCAGCGGCCGCCGCCAGCTGGATGGCGACGCACCGGAGCTGGTCATGCAGACATTTGCGGCGAAGCTAGACGGCGTGGTTGTGGCAGGGTTTCATGCGGCATTTGATCGCGAACTCTGCAAGCGTGCCCTGCATCGCTACACCCTCAAGCGCTTAACCGGAAGATGGCTGGATCTCGCCGATCTGGCGCCAGCAATCTGCCCGGAACACGCACTCACCTGCCACACGCTGGACGACTGGCTCGCAGCCCTCAATATCCGCGTTGCCCATCGCCATACAGCTGCAGGTGACGCCCTGGCGACGGCGCAGCTGATGCAGACGCTAATCGCCAGAGTCCCCCCCGAATCCAGTGCTAAAGATCTGTTCAAACTAGCCGCAGCACATCGTGAGCTGGCGTTGCAGCGCAGCGTACTTAGATAAGTGACCTATTTCCTTGCTTTACCGGATGCCTTGATCAATTTACGCAATCGTTGCGCCGAATCATCGTCAAGCCATCCTTCATAAAATCGCTGAAATCGCTCTGAATTCCCTGCAGTCCGTATCACCCTGTTCATACGCTCGACAATGCGCTCGCCAAATGCACTTTTTGAGCAAGAAATCCGGGATGCCATCACATCGGGTTCCTCTTGTACCGGCAACCATCGCAACATAGATGCAGTTTCCGCATCCTGACGACCCAACCAGGTAATCTCGAAACCATACGTCAGCGCCGCATCAAGATTACGACCAAGTGCAACCCGCATGGCCAGCGCATCATCACCGGATGCGAGATCAATTCGCTCGAGCTGTGCACCTTCCGAATTGAGCAATGGATCAACTGTTCCACCATAAATGCGCTGATTCATCACGCCAATCCGACCTATATTAGATTGAATGAATTGCCGTAATGACACGCGTCCCTCCTCATCCATGAGCGAACGCAATGAGGCCAGCTTGTCCGCACGAATCAGCAGCCCACTTGGTAGAAAACTAAAAATGACATCACTGAAAACGCGTGACTGCGCACGCTCGGCAGAGTAGGTTGCACCCGCAATGCAGACATTCGGATAAACAGTGATATCGTGCGAAATTCTGACGGGCGCGGCAATCACGATACGGTGTTCATACTCGGGCAACCCTTCCTGAATCACCTTCATGATCTGATCAAGATAGCCTTTTCCCTGATCACGCCCCCTTAAAATGATCCCGGGAGGAAAGTCTCCGGCATACCACTGGATGACCTCCGCAGTCTGCGCCGTAGAAATCGCCATAAAAAACGCAGCGAATGCAATCCACCCTGTCCGCACCCGGTTAACCTTTCATTGAGCTTATCAGATCAGCATAACAGAACACCCGCGCAATCAAAGTACTCACCCGCCGGGAGTGATGTGAATGGTGTAACGACTTGCCTCGTATCTAAGTTGGCATCACCGATCAGAAGACTGCTTCAGCACTGGAGAACGCTTCAGTTCGACTAAATACCATACGACACACAGCAAGAGCCAAGAGAATGAAATGGCTTTTTCAATTCATACATTTCTACTTCAGCAAGACCGTCTGTCGCTTTCCTGCCAATCAGCTTTCCTGATCCCGCCAATCAATTCTGCAATGAAGGTTCGTTCAAACTGTTATGCAGCCTATCGTGTGCACCTGCAACATTGATATGACTGATTTGGCATATCCAAATTCGCGATTGGTCGGCACATACGTACCGAGAATACATTGACCCTACACCGCCCAGGGATTAATACGCGAGGCGGATCACCGAAGAATGGAGAAGCTCATGGAACACGACCTGATCGCAAGCATCAAGGCGAATCCAAAGTTCGCTGAACTGGTGCACAAAAAGACCAGCCTGGGGTGGACGCTGTCCATCATCATGCTGTTCATTTACTACGGCTTCATCCTGCTGATTGCGTTTAATCCGCAATTTCTCGGCACCCCGGTGTCAGAAGGCAGCACCATGACCATCGGCATTCCGGTTGGCGTAGGTGTTATTTTGTCCGCCTTCGTACTCACAGGTTTCTACGTCAAGCGCGCCAATAGCGAATTTGATGATCTGACACGCCAAGTCGTCGAGGAGACACGCAAATGAAAGCCAACTACACGCAACGCGCCGCCATGGCGCTTGCCGGGATGATAGCGCCCGGCATGGTACTGGCCGATGCACTGGCTGGTCAGACTGAAAAGCAGGCCGTCAACGTGTCTGCCATCGTCATGTTCCTCGTATTTGTGGCACTCACACTGTACATCACCAAGTGGGCGGCTGGCCGTACCAAATCTGCCAAGGACTTCTACACCGCAGGCGGTGGCATTACCGGCTTCCAGAATGGTCTGGCCATCGCGGGTGACTATATGTCCGCTGCCTCCTTCCTGGGCATTTCCGCCATGGTGTACGAAAAGGGCTACGACGGCCTGATCTACTCCATCGGTTTTCTGGTCGGCTGGCCTGTGATTCTGTTTCTGGTAGCTGAGCGCCTGCGTAACCTCGGTAAGTATACCTTTGCCGATGTCGCCAGCTATCGTCTGGCACAGGGTCCGATTCGTACACTGGCCGCAACCGGCACACTGGTTGTGGTTGCGCTGTACCTGATTGCCCAGATGGTGGGCGCAGGTCAGCTGATCAAGCTGCTCTTCGGTCTGGAATACAATCTGGCCGTGGTTGCCGTCGGCGTACTGATGGTGCTCTATGTGATGTTTGGCGGCATGCTGGCCACCACCTGGGTGCAGATCATCAAAGCGATCATGCTGCTGTGCGGTGCGACCTTTATCGCCGTCATGGTGCTGGCATCCGTCGGATTCAGCCCGGAAGCCATGTTTGCCAAGTCGGTTGAAGTAAAGAAGACTCAGGCTGCCGCTCTGCAAGTCAAAGCACAGGATGCCAAAGCCAAAGCTGACGCCGCTGCGACCGCCAATGCCGCCGACGCCAAGGAACTGGGCGAAAAAGCCAAGAAGCTGGGCGAAGACGCAGGCAAGGCCGCCAAAGCCAACATCATGGCTCCGGGCAACTTCAACGACAAGACCGTCAACACCAAGAGCGCAATCGACGCGATCTCGCTGGGTATTGCCCTGATGTTCGGTACCGCCGGTCTGCCACACATCCTGATGCGCTTCTTTACCGTGGGTGATGCAAAGGAAGCCCGCAAGTCGGTGTTCTACGCAACCGGTTTCATTGGTTACTTCTACATCCTCACCTTCATCATCGGCTTTGGCGCCATCATGCTGGTCAGTACCAACCCTGCATTTAAAGATGCAGCCGGTAAGTTGCTGGGTGGCAATAATATGGCAGCGGTTCATCTGGCGCATGCTGTGGGTGGCGATCTGTTCTACGGCTTTATCTCTGCCGTGGCCTTCGCAACGATTCTGGCGGTGGTATCCGGTCTGACACTGTCCGGCGCATCTGCCATCAGCCACGACTTGTACGCCAATGTGTTTGCCCGCGGCCAGCATGACGAAGGCAAGGAAGTCATGGTATCCAAGATTTCCACACTGGCACTCGGTGTCATCGCCATTCTGCTGGGTATCATGTTCGAAAAGCAGAACGTCGCCTTCATGGTGGGTCTGGCCTTCTCGATTGCCGCGTCTGCCAACTTCCCGGTGCTGGTGCTGAGCATGTTCTGGAAGGGTCTGACCACCCGTGGTGCCGTCATCGGCGGTGCAATCGGCCTGATCATGGCTGTTGTGCTGATCATCATGGGCCCGGCCATCTGGGTTGACGTGATGGGTCACGCAAAGGGTAGCGAACTCTTCCCGTACAAGAATCCGGCTATCTTCTCGATGACTGCCGCCTTCCTGTTCACCTGGCTGTTCTCGATCACCGATAAGAGCAAGCGCGCTCAGGACGAAGCAGACGCCTTCGAAGCGCAGTTCGTTCGCTCGATGACCGGCATTGGTGCCGAAGGTGCCTCCAAGCACTAAGCACCCGCAATTTGATTGTCCATAACTCGACGGCACCCGCCGCATGACGGCGGGTCGCCCTCCGCGACCCGCCTCTCAGGAGATAAACATGTCCACGCTCGAATCTGTACTCAAGGAAAACCGCGTATTCCCGCCGACTGACGATTTCCGTCTGAATGCCAAGGTGTCCGGTATTGAGGGTTACAACACGCTGTGTGAAAAGGCGACCGCCAACTACGAGGGCTTCTGGGACGAAATCGCCCGCGAAATGCTGACCTGGCACAAGCCCTACACTCAGGTACTCGACGAAAGCAATCGTCCCTTTTTCAAATGGTTTGCCGATGGCGAACTGAATGTCAGCTACAACTGTCTGGATCGTCATCTCGATACCAAGGGCGACAAGACAGCGATCATCTTCGAAGCGGATGATGGCGCCGTCACCAAGGTAACGTACAAGGAATTGCATGCCAAGGTGTGCCAGTTTGCCAATGGCCTGAAATCACTCGGCGTCAAAAAGGGCGACCGTGTAGTGGTGTACATGCCGATGGGCGTGGAAGCCGTTGTCGCCATGCAATCCTGTGCACGGATCGGTGCGATTCATTCAGTCGTATTCGGTGGCTTCTCGGCAAAGAGCCTGCAGGAACGCATCAACGATGCAGGAGCCGTTGCCGTCATCACCGCAAACGAAAGCCTGCGCGGCGGCAAAGCTGTGCCACTCAAGGCAGTGGTAGACGAAGCCATTGCGCTCGGTGGTTGTGAATCTGTTAACAAGGTTGTCGTATTCCAGCGTACCGCCAATACAACCGCGTGGGATGCAGGACGCGATATCTGGTGGCACGAACTTACCGCTACACAAGCGGCACAATGCGAACCAGAATGGATCAATGCCGAAGACCCACTGTTCATCCTGTATACATCCGGCTCCACCGGCAAGCCAAAGGGTATCCAGCACTCTTCGGCAGGCTATTTGCTGGGCGCAGCCAACAGCTTCCGCTGGGTATTCGATCACAAGGGTGATGACGTCTTCTGGTGTACCGCCGACGTGGGCTGGATTACCGGTCACAGCTATGTTTGCTACGGCCCCCTGGCCAATGGCGCCACGCAGGTTATTTTCGAAGGCGTACCAACCTACCCCGATGCCAATCGTTTCTGGGAAATGATTGCCCGCCACAAAGTCACGATTTTCTACACCGCACCGACAGCGATCCGTTCACTGATCAAGCTGGGTGCCGATCTACCAAAACAGCATGATCTGAGTTCGTTGCGCCTGCTGGGCACGGTGGGCGAGCCGATTAATCCGGAGGCCTGGATCTGGTATCACGAAGTGGTTGGCGGCGGCCGCTGCCCGATTGTGGACACCTGGTGGCAAACTGAAACCGGAAGCGCCATGATTGCCCCCCTGCCAGGTGCAGTGGCGACCAAACCGGGTTCCTGTACGCTCCCGCTGCCCGGCATCATGGCAGACATCGTTGATGAATCCGGCGCCACAGTCGAACCCGGTAAAGGTGGGATCTTGGTTATCAAGCGCCCGTTCCCAAGCCTGGTACGCACGATCTGGGGGGATGCCGATCGCTACAAGAAGACCTATTTCCCGGAAGAATTCAACGGTCAGTACTATCTGGCAGGTGACTCGGCTAATCGTGACGAAAACGGCTACTTCTGGATCATGGGGCGGATCGACGATGTACTGAATGTGTCGGGACACCGTCTGGGCACCATGGAAATCGAATCTGCGCTGGTTGCCAATCCGCTGGTCGCGGAAGCCGCAGTTGTGGGCAAACCGCATGAGATCAAGGGCGAAGCAGTAGTTGCGTTCGTGGTACTCAAGGGTGCACGTCCGATGGGCGCGGATGCCAAGAAGGTGGCAGATGAACTGAAGACATGGGTGGCCCATGAAATCGGCAAAATTGCGCAACCAGACGATATCCGTTTTGGCGAGAATCTACCCAAAACACGTTCTGGGAAAATCATGCGTCGTCTGCTGCGGTCCATCGCACGCGGCGAGACGATTACGCAGGATACCTCGACACTAGAAAACCCAGCCATTCTGGATCAACTGCAGCAAGCGATTTAAAGCGTCTCGCCCACACACAGCCACCGGACTCCGGTGGCTTTTTTATTTTGTCCCCACCCAAAAAACTCGCATTTTTTTGCACTTTTCAGCGTCGCCACACCCCAGAATTAAAAATTCCACGCACCGTAAAATGTGCTTTATTAACAGCAACATAAGACAGAAATATATAAACATGAAATAAATCAGTCATTTTTACGCACGCTTTTTAGCGCATTTCACAGGATGAATCCCCCCTCATTCATGAGAGTATTCATGAAAGCTGCAATCTAGGAAGATACATGCACTCGGACGACGCACTGCCACCCCCACCCTGGCAGCGCAACGGCGGCGGCGAACATCGACTTGATCAGGAAGAGGATCAGGAGGAAATAACTTCGATGCCGGCGCTTCGAAGAATACGTCTGTTTATATTGTTTGAATATTTTAAGTGATAGCGCTTTATAACCTAGCAGACAGGCCGCCCTCGCAAGAGCGCGGCCTGTTGATTTTTGCACATCTCCCGCTTACATGCCAACATTCTCGCCCGGGTGGCCTTGCAATCATCCAACACATCATCGCACATTCGGCTTGACCCTCACGCAACGTAAGGGCTGACAGTGTACGTATGGAGGCAGACACATGACACTTCGAGTGGGCGAACTAGCAAAGCAAACGGGACTCACCGTTCGCACCCTGCATCATTACGACCAAGTGGGCTTGCTCTCCCCCTCCATACGCGCGGATAACGGCTACAGGCTCTACAGCGCTCATGATGTGTCCAGGCTTTACAAAATACTGGCACTCAAGCGGCTAGGCCTGAGTCTGGATGATATCCGCACGACACTCGAGGGATCGGGTGATTCGCTTCCAGCACTGATTCAGCAACAGATCGCAGGCCTGAATTCACAGATCCAGAATGCGATCTCGCTCAGAGACAGGCTAGTTCAGCTGCATCAGCAGCTTGATCGCGGCGATTCGCCTTCCCTCGCTGACTGGCTTAAGACACTGGGGATGATGACCATGTACGACAAGTATTTCACCACGGAAGAGCAAGCTGAGCTACATGCACGGCGCGATCAGCCTGAGGTTGCACGCACCGAGGCCGCCTGGCCCGAACTGATTAACCGGGTATCCGGCTATATGAAGGCCGACCTTCCACCTGCGCATCCAGACGTGCAAACTGCCGCTCGCACCTGGCTTCACTTTGTTCAGTCATTTACCGGTGCGAATCCATCCCTGATGGTCAAATCGGCCAATATGATGATGAATGAAAAGCCAGTACAAGCAGCAACCGGTATTGAGCCAGATATGATGCGCTATATGGCGCACTCACTGGCCACCATCAGGCTGGAGCTATATTCGCAGTTCCTGAGTGAATCAGACATGCAGACCATGCGTCAGCATTTCGGAACAATGGGCAATGAGTGGCTACCCGTGATTCAGCGTGCACGCACACTGCTGTCGCAGGGCTTAGCAGTCGATCATCCTGAAGTTCAAGCGATTGCCCGGCAATGGGAGGCGCTGACTGAACGTGCAGCAGGAACTGATCCTGTCACACGGCAGCGTTTACGTGCTGCCTGGGAGAGTGATCCCGCATTGATGGCTCGTACAGGCGTCGATCGCGCCCTGCTCGACTATATGCGTCAGGCAGGCATTGATGCAGTCTTCTGATTTGACGATGCCTTAGCAAATCCACAAAGGAAAACGCCACGCATTGCGTGGCGTTTCTATTTACACAGGCAGCAGAGGATTACTCGGCTGCTGGTGCAGCCTGAGCAGCGGCTTCGTCAGCCAGCGCAGCCTTGATCGACAGGCGCACACGGCCCTTTTCGTCTTGCTCCAGTGCCTTCACGCGCACAATCTGGCCTTCCTTGAGGTAGTCAGCCACATTGTTAACACGCTCGTTCGCAATTTGCGACACGTGCACCAGACCATCGCGACCCGGCATGATCTGGACGATCGCACCGACGTTCTTGTCGAGAATCTTCACGACCGGGCCTTCGTAGATCTTGCCGATTTCGATCTCGGCTGTGATCTGCTCGATGCGACGCTTGGCTTCATCCGCACCTTCGGACGATACGGAAGCGATGGTAATCGTACCGTCTTCCTGGATATCGATCTGGGTACCGGTTTCTTCGGTCAGCGCGCGGATCACCGAACCACCCTTGCCGATCACGTCACGGATCTTTTCCGGATTGATCTTCATGGTGTACAGACGCGGAGCATGCTGGCTGACTTCAGCACGGGCTTCGCCCATTGCACCCTTCATCTTGCCCAGTATGTGGATACGGCCTTCCTTCGCCTGATCCAGCGCCACCTTCATGATTTCCTTGGTGATGCCATTGATCTTGATATCCATCTGCAGCGCGGTCACACCATTTTCGGTACCGGCCACCTTGAAGTCCATATCGCCGAGGTGATCTTCATCACCCAGGATATCGGACAGCACGGCAAAGCGGTTACCTTCCTTGATCAGACCCATGGCGATACCGGCCACATGCGCCTTCAGCGGCACGCCAGCATCCATCAGAGACAGACAGCCACCGCATACGGACGCCATCGAGGACGAGCCATTGGATTCGGTGATTTCCGACACCACGCGCATGGAGTAGGAGAAATCTTCCTGCTTCGGCAGCACGGCCACCAGTGCACGCTTGGCCAGACGACCGTGACCGATTTCACGGCGCTTCGGCGAACCGACGCGGCCAGTTTCACCGGTGGAGTACGGCGGGAAGTTGTAGTGCAGCATGAAGCGTTCGCTGTATTCGCCAGCCAGCGCGTCGATGATCTGCTCGTCCATCTTGGTGCCCAGTGTAGCCACAACCAGTGCCTGGGTTTCACCACGGGTGAACAGCACGGAACCGTGGGTGCGCGGGAGGACGCCAGTACGGATTTCAATCGGACGCACGGTGCGGGTGTCGCGACCGTCAATACGCGGATAACCGTCCAGAATCTGGTTACGCACGATCTTGGCTTCCATATTGTGGAAGATATCCTTGATCTGGTTAGCGCGCAGGGTATCGGTTTCTTCAGTAATCAGCGCAGCTTCAACCTTGGCCCAGGCTTCATTCAGCTTGGCTGTACGTTGCTGCTTTTGCGGGATACGGAAGGCTTGAGCGATGTCTTCGCCACCAGCAGCCTGAATCTGGGCTTCCAGTTCGGCATCGGTTGCAGGCGGTTCGAATTCCCACATTTCGGGATTCACTTCGTCGGCCAGTTCGTTGATGGCCTTGATCGCAGCTTGCATCTGCTCGTGGCCGAACACGACGGCACCCAGCATCACAGCTTCGGACAATTCCTTCGCCTCGGATTCAACCATCAGCACGGCTTGTTCGGTACCTGCCACCACCAGATCCAGTTGCGAGCTCTTCAGCTCGGTACCGGTCGGGTTCAGGATGTACTGACCGTCCACATACGCCACGCGCGCGGCGCCGATCGGGCCCTGGAATGGTACGCCGGAGATAGCCAGTGCGGCGGATGCACCGATCATGGCGGGGATATCCGGATCGATTTCCGGATCAACAGACATCACGGTCGCAACGATTTGAATTTCGTTGTAGAAACCTTCCGGGAACAGCGGACGGATCGGACGATCGATCAGGCGGGAGGTCAGGATTTCCTTTTCGGAAGGACGGCCTTCGCGCTTGAAAAAGCCACCCGGGATCTTGCCGGCGGCATAGGTACGTTCCATGTAATCAACGGTCAGCGGGAAGAAGTCCTGACCCGGCTTGACCTTCTTGGCACCCACTACGGACACCAGAACAACGGTGTCATCCATCGACACCTTGACTGCGCCAGATGCCTGGCGGGCGATTTCACCTGTTTCGAGGGTGACAGTGTGCTTGCCATATGCAAACGATTTTGTAATGCGATTGAACACGAGAGGTTCCTTATTCACGCTCATCGCTGTCAGCGAGCAACGATGCAATTCCCTCCGGCGCGCTGATCTCCTCCGCATGACGGGGACGCCGGGGCCTCAGCCAACCTGCCACACCCGTCGACGGCTGAAGCCTGTTCGAGGACGGCGTGCGATCGTTGCATAAAGCAACTGGATGCGATGAAAACAATAGACTGCGCGAATTAACATCGGCAATCGGAGAATTCGGGGTGATGCAAAAAGATCAAGGCAGTGTAAACAGATTGGTACAACTTGCTGCCCCAATAAACAAAAAGGTCGCGGTTTCCCGCGACCTTTTCTTGAAGCGCTTACTTGCGCAGACCCAGCTTGGCGATCAGAGCACGGTAGCCATCCAGGTTAGTGCGCTTGAAGTAATCAAGCAGCTTGCGACGACGGCTAACCATCTTCAGCAGACCACGACGGCTGTGGTGATCCTTGGCGTTAGCCTTGAAGTGATCGGTCAGATCGTTGATGCGAGCGGTCAGCAGAGCCACTTGAACTTCGGTGCTGCCGGTATCGCCAGCGGCACGTTGGTTGTTCTTGACGATTTCTGCTTTTTGAGCAACGGTAATTGCCATTTGGTAAAACTCCAAAACATAAAATGCACGTTATCGTGCAGTCGAGCAAGGCGAGCCACTTGTCGCAACCCCTCCCGGCTCCCGGCTCAATCATGGTGCCGGATTTATTCCTGCAACCACAGTTGAGAGCAATCTACGTGGCTGAATCACGCCATCCGACAATTCACCAAGCCCAAGAAAGGTTCGCGCACCATCGCCGACGTCACCATACAGACGCAAGAGCCGGATTATTGCATCTTTTTCGGAAAAACGCACGCTCATTCCGTGGGTTAAGCGATCCGTTGCCGCGCGATCCAGTGTGCGTTCCGGCAAGTCCGCGACCAGTGCATCGGCTGGCAGCAACAAGGCATCCCGCCCAGCTTCGTCCAGTGCCTCGAACTGCTCGACCGTGATAGCCTGCTTTAAATCAAAGCCGCCGGTAAACGTCCGGCGCAAGCCCGTAAGGTGGGCGCCACATCCCAGTTGCTCGCCGATATCTTCGGCCAGCGTTCGAATGTACGTACCTTTACTGCAGGACACATCCAGCACCAGCCTGTCACCTTCGAAGAACAGCACCGTAATGGCATAAATCGTGATCCGGCGACTTTCACGCGGAATCACGATGCCCTGGCGGGCATATTCGTACAGTGGCTTACCTTCATGCTTGAGTGCGGAATACATGGGAGGCGTCTGGTCGATTTCGCCCAGAAAAGCCGAAATCACCCGATCCACATCCCCACGCGTCACCGCAACTGGTCGCTCAAGAATCACCTCACCCTCGACATCACCTGTCGTGGTGTTTGCGCCCAGCTTCAGCTCGGCCAGATAGCGCTTATCCGCATCCAGCATGCGCTGTGCGAATTTGGTTGCCTCGCCAAAACACAAAGGCAGCAACCCTGTCGCTAACGGGTCAAGCACGCCAGTATGCCCTGCCTTATCGGCATTCAGCAGCCACTTGCACTTCTGCAGCGCCTGATTACTGGATGCACCAATCGGCTTATCCAGCAGCAGTACGCCATCCACTTTACGACGAATCCTTTTTGGCTTGGACATACTTACGCGTCCTGATCGCCTTCTTCGTCCTTGGCGTGCGTCGCCACAGCCTGGTCGATCAGCTTATCCAGACCCATGCCACGCTCTACCGAGTGGTCGTACTCAAAACGCAGTTCCGGAATCTTGAAGATCTTGATGCGACGGCCCAGTTCATTGCGGAAAAAGCCGGATGCGCGGTTCAATGTCTTCCAAGTTTCCTCGTCTTCACCATGCATCAGCGTAAAGAACACCTTGGCATGACTAAAATCGCGGGACACTTCGACATCTGTCAGCGTCACAAAACCGATGCGCGGATCTTTAAGCTCCATGCGGATCAGATCAGCCAGTTCACGCTGGATTTGCGGACCGACGCGATCCGAACGTTTGAAATCTTTTGCCATTTTTCCCCCCAGGGAAGAAAGAAGGGGGAAGAGGGAAGGGAGCGGGCAGCATGCACCCTTCACCCTTCACTCTTCCCCCTTCCCGTTTTACTCAATTACAGGGTACGTGCCACTTCGATAATTTCGAAGACTTCCAGTTGGTCGCCAACCTGGATATCGTTGTAGCCCTTGAGCGACAGACCACACTCGAAACCAGCCTTGACTTCCTTGGCGTCGTCCTTGTAACGCTTGAGGGAGTCCAGCTCGCCCTGGTGGATAACCACGTTGTTGCGCAGCAGACGCACACCAGCGTGACGCTTAACCAGACCGTCGAGCACCAGACAGCCAGCAATCGAACCGATCTTGGAGATGGTGAATACCTGACGGATTTCCACCTGACCGATGATCTGCTCGCGCTTCTCCGGAGCCAGCATGCCGGACATCGCAGCTTTCACTTCATCCACTGCGTCGTAGATGATGTTGTAGTAGCGAATATCCACGCCTTCGCTCTCGGCAAGACGACGGGCGGCAGCATCAGCACGCACGTTGAAACCGATCACGACAGCCTTGGAGGCCAGCGCCAGATTGACGTCGGACTCGGTGATGCCACCTACGCCCGAGTGCAGGATGTTGACGCGCACTTCGGCGGTCGACAGCTTTTGCAGACTCTGGCTGAGGGCTTCGAAGGAACCCTGAACGTCGGCCTTGATGATCATCGGCAGGTACTGAACCTCGCCTTCGGTCATCTGCGCCATCATGTTTTCCAGCTTGGCGGCTTGCTGCTTGGCCAGCTTCACATCGCGGAACTTGCCTTGACGGAACAGGGCGATTTCTCGCGCCTTGCGCTCGTCAGCCAGCACCATGGCATCTTCGCCAGCGTTCGGCACATCGGATAGACCCAGAATTTCGACCGGAATCGACGGACCTGCTTCGTTGATGTTCTTACCGGTTTCATCCAGCATCGCACGGACACGGCCGAACACACCACCCGCCAGCACCACATCGCCCTTACGCAGCGTACCGGTTTGCACCAGCATGGTCGCAACCGGGCCACGACCCTTGTCGAGACGCGCTTCGATGATCAGACCCTTGGCAGGTGCATCCACTGGTGCTTCCAGCTCCAGCACTTCGGCTTGCAGCAGAATCGCGTCGAGCAGTTCATCAATACCGGTACCCATCTTGGCGGATACATGCACGAACTGCGCATCGCCACCCCAGTCTTCGGACACCACTTCGTGGGCGACCAGTTCCTGGCGGATACGTTCGGGATTGGCATCCTGCTTATCGATCTTGTTCACTGCCACCACGATCGGCACACCGGCTGCCTTGGCATGGTGAATCGCTTCGATGGTTTGCGGCATCACGCCGTCATCAGCCGCCACCACCAGCACCACGATATCGGTTGCACTGGCACCACGTGCACGCATCGCGGTAAACGCTTCGTGACCCGGGGTATCTAGGAAGGTGATGATGCCCTTATTGGTTTCAACGTGGTATGCACCGATATGCTGGGTAATACCACCCGCTTCACCTGCGGCAACCTTGGCGCGACGGATGTAATCCAGCAGCGAGGTCTTACCGTGGTCAACGTGACCCATCACCGTCACCACCGGTGCGCGATGTGTCATCTCGTGTTCGACATTGGCTGCGTCGTCGAGATAGGTTTCCGGATCGTCCGTCTTGGCGGCAATCGCGGTGTGACCCATTTCCTCAACCACAATCATGGCTGTTTCCTGATCCAGCACCTGATTGATGGTCACCATCATGCCCATCTTCATCAGAATCTTGATCAGCTCAACGGCCTTGACCGACATCTTGTGCGCCAGATCGGCCACAGAGATCGTTTCCGGCACGGACACTTCGCGTACTTGCGGTTCGGTCGGCGCCTGGAATGCATGCGCATTGTCAGCACCCTTATGGCGGCCGCCGGACTTCTTGGACTTCCAGTCGCTACCGGCATCACCGCCGCGCGTCTTGAGGCCACCGCGACGCTTTGCACCATCGCCCCACTCGTTACCACCGCCCTTACCGCCCTTGCGATCATCACGACCGCCCTTGGCAGGACCAGCACCATCGCGAGCAGGCGCAGCAGCAGGCGCAGCTGCCTGAGCAGCACGTGCATCCTGGGCACCTGTTTTCATCTCAACGACAGGCTTGGCTGGCTTCTTGGATTGCTCGCCCGGCTTGGCTGGCGCCTTGTGCAGGGTATGATCCTTTGGCATGGCAGCCTTGCGTGCAGCCTCTGCCTTTGCTGCTTCCGCAGCGATGGCGGCAGCTTTGCGCGCAGCTTCACGATCTTGCTTGGCCTTGATTTCGGCAGCCTGACGGGCACGCAGCTCATCCTGACGACGGCGCTCGATTTCACGCTGCGCAAGTTCCTGATGACCCAGCACGTCAGCACGTGTCAGCGGCGCAGCAGCTGGTGCAGCTTCTTCCGCAACGGCCTCTGCAGCAGGCGCTTCAACAGGCGCAGCTGCTACTTCAACCACAGGCTCGACAACCGGCTCAGGCTTCACATCAACCACAGGCTCAGGTACCACGACCGGCTCGGGGATCACTTCGACCACCGGCTCGGGTGCCACTTCCACGACTGGTTCAGGCACCACGACCGGCTCGACCACTGGCTCGACGATGGTTTCGATCGCAGTCTCGACTGCCTCGACCACATCCACGGTCACCTCATCAGCGTGCGCCTCAGGTGCAGCTGCAGCGACTTCAGGCGCCATCACCACACGCTTTTTCTTCACTTCAACCTGAATGGTGCGCGCCTTGCCGGTCGCATCGGACTTCTTGATTTCCGAGGTCTGCTTACGTGCCAGGGTGATTTTCTTTTCCTGGGACTGACCATGTTTGCTGCTCAGGTAATCCAGCAGACGCGCCTTGTCCTGCTCGGTCAGCGCATCGTTTACTCCTGCCTTACCCACGCCGGCAGCACGCAGTTGCTCCAGCAACTGTTCTGGCGGCATCTTAAGATCTGCCGCAAATTGGCTCACGTTCATTTGTGTCATTCGCACTCCTATCTGCACGGGGCACTACCGTGCCCCGTCCCCGCCCACCGCTCACTCGAACCAGTGTGCGCGTGCAGTCATGATCAATTGCTTGGCCGCTTCTGCCTCAATACCGGCGTATTCAACCAGTTCATCCACGGCCAGCTCAGCCAGGTCATCACGTGTCAGTACGCCACGCGATGCCAGCTCAGCGGCAATCTGCGGTGTCATCCCATCCAGTGTCAGCAATTCGCCGGCACCGTGTTCGACAGCCTCTTCCTTTACGATGGCCTGAGTCAGCAGGGAATCGCGTGCGCGGCTGCGCAACTCGTTCACCAGATCTTCATCGAATCCATCGATCTCCAGCATTTCATGAATTGGCACATAGGCCACTTCTTCCAGTGTGGAGAATCCCTCTGCTACCAGAATGTCGGCGACTTCGTCGTCCACATCCAGCGCAGAGATAAACAGTTCACGTACCCGTGCGAATTCGGCTTCGTGCTTCTTCTCGGCCTCTTCCACGGTCATGATGTTCAAGTCCCAGCCAGTCAGCTCGGATGCCAGACGGACATTCTGACCGCCACGACCGATTGCCATGGCCAGATTATCTTCGTCGACCACCACATCCATGCTGTGCTTGTCTTCGTCGACCATGATCTTGACTACTTCGGCCGGTGCCAGCGCACCGATCACGAACTGTGCCGGATCATGCGACCACAGCACAATGTCCACACGCTCACCCGCCAGTTCCTGTGTCACGGCCTGAACGCGGGAACCGCGCATACCGATACAGGTACCTTGCGGATCGACGCGCTGATCGTTCGAGCGAACGGCAATCTTGGCGCGCACACCCGGATCACGGGCAGCACCCTTGATCTCGATGACGCCTTCTTCGATTTCCGGCACTTCCAGCTCAAACAGCTTGGCGATGAAATCCGGCGAAGTACGCGACAGAATCAGCTGCGCTCCGCGACCATCGCGATCGATCTTGGCCAGGAAAGCACGCACACGGTCACCCACGCGCAGATTTTCCTTTGGAATCATCTGATCGCGCGGCAGGCGCGCTTCCAGCTTGCCCACTTCAACAATGGCGTTACCACGCTCGATGCGCTTGATCGTGCCATTGACCAGGTGCTCGCGACGCTGCAGGAAGTCATTCAGAATCTGTTCGCGTTCTGCGTCACGGATCTTTTGCAGAATGACCTGCTTGGCAGTTTGTGCACCGATACGGCCAAATTCGATCGGCTCAAGCGGCTCTTCATAGAAGTCGCCAACCTGCAGGTTCATACCCTTTTCGATCACGTCTGTCATCGCGAACTGACGCGATGGTTCTTCGTGATCATTGTCTTCAACGACTTCCCAACGACGGAAGCTGTCATAGGCTCCGGACACACGATTAATGGATACACGCACATCCACTTCATCGGTAAAGCGCTTCTTGGTCGCCGACGCCAGCGCCATTTCCAGCGCGCTAAACACGATTTCCTGGCTTACATTTTTCTCGCGTGCCAGCGCATCGACCAGCAACAGGATTTCACGACTCATTTCTCGAACACCTCCAGCCAGATTGCATGGGCCTCAAGGCCAATCTATCCCTTTACAACCGCCCCGGTATCAAAAAACCGGAACGAGGCGCACCTTGTCGATCTGCGACAGTGGCACCGACAACGTGGTGTCGGCATTCTCTGCCACCAGCACATTGCCCTCACTCAAACCCTTCAACTCGCCGACAATTGTTTTGCGACCATCGAGCGGCAAGCGCAATTTGATCTTGATCTGCTTGCCGGCAAAGCGGACGAAGTCCGACTCTTTCCTGAGCGGACGATCCAGTCCCGGAGACGATACCTCCAGGCGGTCGTAATCGATGTTTTCGACCATGAACAGGCGAGTCAGGTGATTACTGACCGACACGCAGTCCTCCACCGTAATGCCGCCCGGCTTGTCGATGAACAGACGCACCAAGCCGCCCCGGCCAAACTCGAGATCGACTAGCTCATACCCTAATCCGGGCAGGGTGCTTTCTATCAGTCGCTGCAAATCCATCACCTCGTCGCAGAAATAAAAAATGGGCTATGAAGCCCATCCTAGAATCTAGAATTTGAAATCACATTGATTTTAGCAACTTATGAGCAGAAACGGAATGGTTATCGCATTTGCGATTTCGCCACTATTTAACCAAGCATGCGCTTGACCGGCTTGGCGATGACCATATGCTTCGAGTACAGTTGAAGTTTGAACCATGCAAATATGTCCGTTTTACCCCGACCGGGGCGACGAGCGGTTTGCATCACACCCCCTAAACAAAGCAATATCTGCATACATTGCAGCTATGAATGCGGGCTCCGCACTCCCCTGATGCGCGAAGTCCCCTGACGTAAGGCGGGGCACCCCGACCCCTTGGAGACACGAGATGGAAAGAATCTGGCTGAAGCAGTATCAGGAAGGCGTCCCACATGATGTCGACCTCAATGAGTATCAATCCGTCGCCGATGTTTTCATTCAGGCGGCAGCAAAATTTGCATCACGTCCGGCCTTTACCAATATGGGGAAGGTGCTGAGCTATGCTGAAGTCGATCGTCTTTCCATCCAGTTTGCTGCGTTTCTGCAACACGATCTGGGATTGAAAAAGGGTGATCGTGTCGCGGTGATGATGCCTAATCTGCTGCAATATCCCATTGCGATCTTCGGGATTTTGCGCGCAGGACTGGTGGTCGTGAATACCAATCCACTTTACACCCCGCGCGAACTTGAACACCAACTGAAGGATTCCGGCGCATCGGCCATCCTGATTCTGGCCAATTTTGCCCATGTCCTGCAGGAAGTGATCGGCAAGACGCCGGTCAAGCACGTGATTACCACCGAGATTGGCGATCTGCTCGGTTTCCCCAAGCGCCTGATCGTCAATTCGGTTGTGAAATACGTGAAGAAGATGGTGCCCGCGTATTCGCTGCCCGGCGCAATCAGCTTTAACGATGCGTTATCACGTGGCACAAGCAAGAAGGTCACGCCTGTCACACTGGGTCACGACGATATTGCTTTCCTGCAATATACCGGCGGCACTACAGGCGTCTCCAAAGGTGCAATGCTGACCCATCGCAACATTATTGCCAACATGCAGCAGGCACATGCCTGGCTGAAGCCGCTGGTACGCGAAGGCGAAGAAATCATCGTCACCGCCCTGCCGCTGTATCACATCTTCTGCCTGACCGCGAACTGCATGGTCTTCAGCAAGATTGGCGGCCTGAACGTGCTCATAACCAATCCGCGCGACATTCCGGGGTTTGTGAAGGAACTGTCTCAGCACCGCATTACCTGTATGACCGGCGTTAACACGTTGTTCAATGCCCTGAATAACAATGCCGACTTCGCCAAGCTGGATTTCAGCACCTGGAAGCTGGCACTGGGCGGTGGCATGGCCGTGCAGAAGGCCGTGGCCGACAAGTGGAAAGACATCACCAGAGCGCCACTGATCGAAGCATACGGCCTCACTGAAACCTCTCCGGCCGTCTGTATCAATCCGATGTCGCTGACCGAATATAATGGCGCCATTGGTCTCCCCATCCCCTCGACAGACATTCAGATTCGCGATAGCGAAGGTAATGAAGTCGGCATCGATCAACCGGGTGAATTGTGGGTGAAAGGCCCGCAGGTCATGGCTGGCTACTGGCAGCGCCCAGAAGAAACCGCCAAGGTCATCGACAAGGATGGATGGCTGGCCACGGGCGACATGGCCATCATCCATCCCGATGGCTATGTGAAGCTGGTGGACCGCAAAAAGGACATGGTGCTGGTATCGGGCTTCAATGTGTACCCGAACGAAGTGGAAGATGTGGTCGCAATGCATGCCTCCGTCCTGGAAGTGGCATGTATCGGCGTACCGGATGACAAGTCCGGTGAAGCTGTGAAGATTTTTGTGGTCGCCAAGCCCGGCAAGGAAATCAGCAAGGATGAACTGCTGGAGCACTGCCGCAAGAATCTGACCGCGTACAAGGTGCCGCGCCACGTCGAATTCCGCACCGAACTGCCGAAGACCAATGTAGGCAAGATCCTGCGCCGTGCCCTGCGTGACGAGACGGTCAGCAAGCAGCCCGCCTGATCGATCCAAACCCGATGACCCGCCCACTGGGCGGGTTTTTTATTACGCCAGCATGTTAGACTTGGCGCACTCTCATTTGCAGCATCTGACGACCATGTTTCTTCTGCCTTTTTTCAAACTGATGGCCGAGCGTCGCGCCAGTGATCTGTTTATCACCGCCGGCGCCCCTATTCAGATCAAGATCGAAGGGGTGCTACATCCCATCAATCGCCAGGTACTGACCCCGGAGCATGTCGACAAACTGGCAGATGAGCTGATGTCACCCGAACAGAAGCGCACCTTCCAGAGCGAATGGGAGATGAACTTCGGGATTCCGATTGCCGATGTGGGTAATTTCCGGGTCAATATCTTCAGGCAACGCGGTCAGACCGCCATGGTCGTGCGCTATATCCGTTCGGTTTCTCCGGGTATCGAGGCGTTACGCCTGCCACCGGCACTGAGCCAGCTGATCATGGAAAAGCGCGGCCTGATTTTTATTGTCGGCGCAACGGGTTCTGGCAAGTCATCCACCATGACGGCCATGCTGGAGCATCGAAATAGCACGGCTTCCGGCCATATTCTGACCATCGAAGATCCGGTTGAATACGTCTTTCCGCATCGCAAGTGCATTGTCAGTCAGCGTGAAGTCGGCATTGATACGCACAGCTTTTCCGATGCCCTAAAGAACGCCATGCGTGAAGCACCCGATGTGCTGATGATTGGCGAAATCCGCGACAAGATGACCATGCAGCATGCGCTGACCTATGCGCAGGCTGGTCACCTGTGCATTTCGACACTCCATGCGAACAACAGCTATCACATGCTGAATCGCATCATTAATTTCTTCCCGCATGAAGCGCGCGAAAGCCTGCTGGCTGACTTGGCTGCTGCGCTGAAAGCCGTCATTTCGCAGCGACTGGTACGTAACAGCCAGGGCAATCTAGTGCCCGCAGTTGAGGTGCTGGTGAATTCAACGCGGATTGCCGAACTCATTCGCTCCGGCAAGATCGAAGATATCCGTGAGGCCATGGAGCAAAGTCTGAGCACAGGCTCGCAAACCTTCGAACAATCGCTGTACCGCCTCTATCGCGCTGGTGAAATTACCTACGAGGAAGCCCTAGCAAACGCGGATTCATCCTCCAACTTTGCGTGGCTGGTGAACAATGCGCAAACACTGGAAGAACAGGAAGCGGCCAAGCTGGCACAGCGCCAGCAGGTAGCATCCCCCGCTCCTTCAGTAAATGGCCCTGACACCGTATTTAACTTCATACTCGACGTGGAATAACGAGCAACACATGATTACGCTGTACGGCATACCCAACTGTGACACCGTCAAAAAAGCCCGCACCTGGCTCAGCGAACAGCAAATTGACTTTGTCTTTCACGATTTCAAGAAGCAGGGACTGCCGCAAGACGCTGCTCGACTCTGGCTAGACACGCTGGGACGTGATGTGGTCATCAATCGTCAGGGTACGACGTGGCGCAAGCTGACTGCGGAGCAACAGGCTGCGATCACCTCGGATGAGGCCGCGCTGGCCTTGATCACCGAGTTGCCTTCGCTGATTAAGCGTCCCGTGCTGTCGGCTGGTGAATTGCTGCTGATTGGCTTCAAGCCGGAACACTACGCCCAGCATCTTCCCGCCTTGCAGCAGGCAGCCACACGCTGATCCGGATTTACACAGGAAATAACTATGTCACGCATCATTCTGGTCACCGGAGCCAGCTCCGGATTTGGTCTGGCGATTGCCAGACGTAGCGCACAGGATGGCCACCGCGTCATCGCAGCGGCACGTCGTCTAGATCGACTAGAGACGCTTGCAGCTGAATTCCCCGGCCAGATTCTGTCGCGCGAGCTCGATGTACGCGATCGCGTCTCGATCAATGCATTGCTCGCAGACTTGCCTGAAGGCTGGTCAGACATTGATGTGCTGGTAAACAATGCCGGTCTGGCTCTGGGTCTGGAGCCTGCACATGCTGCGCATCTGGCTGACTGGGATCAGATGATCGAGACCAACTGCACCGGCCTTGTGTCCATGACCCGTGCGGTATTGCCGGGCATGGTTGATCGCAATCGCGGGCATGTGATCAATATCGGCTCGATTGCGGGTAGCTATCCCTATCCGGGCGGCAATGTGTACGGCGCCACCAAGGCCTTTGTGCAGCAATTTACGCTGAATCTGAAAGCTGATTTGCTGGGCACTGCCGTGCGGGTGAGTAATATCGAACCGGGCCTGTGCGGCGGCAGCGAATTCTCCAATGTGCGCTTCAAGGGTGATGACGCCAAGGCAGCATCGGTCTACACCGGTACCGAGCCACTGATGCCGGAAGACATTGCCGACACGGTAGCCTGGCTGATCAGTCGCCCTGCTCATGTGAATATCAACACCATCGAACTGATGCCGACCTGTCAGGCGCCGGGGCCGCTGGCAATCAAGCGTCAGGGATGACCCCTACACAAGAAAAAAACGCCAGCATTCAAGCGCTGGCGTTTTTTGTTGCTCCTCGCATTAAGCAACCGTCGCAATCACAGGGGCGTGATCGCTCGGTCGCTCGTTCTTGCGCGGGCCTTTATCAATTTCACAGGCAGAGCACGTATCTGCAAGCGGCTTGCTCAAGAGCACATGATCGATACGTAATCCCGCATTGCGCCGGAAGCCTGCCGCACGATAATCCCACCAGCTGAATGCAGCAGCTTCCTGCTCGAACAGGCGAAAGCTGTCTGTCAGACCCAGATCAAGCAACTGCTGGAAGCGTGCGCGCTCGGGGCCGCTGACCAGTACTGTATCCTGCCATTTTACCGGGTCGTGCACGTCGCGATCATCTGGGGCGATATTGAAGTCGCCAACCAGTGCCAGTTTGGGGTGTCGCGTCAGCTCGTCGCGCACAAAGGCAATCAGGGCATCCAGCCAGGCCAGCTTATAGGGGTATTTTTCCGAGTCGAGCGCTTCACCGTTTACCACATAGGCACCGATCACGCGGACGCCATCCACCGTCGCGGTAATCACACGGCGCTGCGGGTCTTCGAAGCCCGGAATATTGAATACCACATCGGAAATGGGCGCACGCGACACCATGGCTACGCCGTTGTAAGTTTTCTGTCCGGTGAATGCCACATGGAATCCTGCCGCTTCAATATCAGCCTTGGGGAAGACATGGTCTTCCATTTTAGTTTCCTGAATGGCCAGTACTGTCAACTCGGGACGGGAGTCCAGCCATTCCAATACCTGTGGAAGGCGTACCTTGAGCGAGTTGACGTTCCATGTTGCAATTTGCATTCACAATTACCTATGAGGGTGAGCTTATACGCTTGAGCGATTAAGTGCGGGCTATTGCCCCTGACCTTTTTTGGCTTGTCCGGATGCAGGCGCAACAGCTGCTGGCCCTGCCTTGATGGTTGGGTCAACCGTGTGCGGATAGCCTGCTTGATCAAGCGTTGCTCGCCACTGATCAGGATCGAATCCGCGCAAAACAGTACTGCCAACCTGCAGCACCGGCACAACGCGATCCGGCACTACCTGTGCAAACGCAGTCTGATCAGCCTGGCTAGCCTGCGGATTGCGGAAAGCGTACTGAATGCCATTCTTCAGCAGGAACGCTTTACCGCTCTCACACAACGGCCCGCAATCCGGCGTAGCCCACATAACTACCGGATGTTTACGCATTGCCTCTCGAACCAGAAAATTACCGCCACTGGTGTCGATCACATTCTGTTTGATATCGGTACGCTTGGCTGCGCCAGGCGGTGGTCGATCGGTATATACCTTACTGCCATTGGCATCGGTGTATTGGTAAATCTCCCCAGCAAGGGCTGGCATTACAAGCAGTAACAATGCGATGTGGCGCATTAAGCTGGCTCCAAAATATTCCGATGTCATTTAATCGCACGCAGGCGGGTTTGTCCATTATACGTTTTTTAGCTGATCAACAAGCAAACACGCGCAATCCGCGCGCCATGCGATAATGTGCGCCATGTCACTACCGCGCTTTCACCTCATTGGTCCGGGCCGACTCGGACAAACGCTCACCCGACTGCTACATGCACGCGGACTGGTTGAGATATACGGCATTGCCGGCCGCACACCTACGGCTGCGGAGACAGCCATACATTGGATTGGTGCCGGACACGCAGCCACAATCTCTGCGCTCCCGCCTGCCAATCTCGTATTACTGGCCACTCAGGATGACAAACTGGTGGATGCATGCACCGCGCTGGCCTGCAGTGCAGCCATTCAGCCCGGCACGGTTGTCTTTCACGCCAGCGGATCTGCATCCTCCGATCTGCTCGCGCCACTACGCGCTAAAGGCGCACTTATTGCAAGCGCACATCCGCTCATGAGCTTTACTACGCCGGAAGTGGCCATTCAGCAGTTTTCGGGCTGCTATTGCGCACTTGAGGGCGATGAAGCCGCATTATCCGTACTTGAACCGCTCCTGACTGCGCTCGGCGCACACTGCTTCCGCATACGCAGCGAGGACAAGCTGCTTTATCACGGCGCAGCTGTTCTGGCATGCAATCATCTCGTGTCGTTGATGGAAACCGCCCTGCAAACGATGTCTGCGGCTGGCGTGCCACGCGATCAGGCATGGCCGGCTCTGCGACCGCTCATTCAGGCCACGCTCGACAATATTGACCGCCATGCGCCGGTTCAATCCACGCTCGCCCCCGCGCTTACCGGCCCGATTGCGCGCGGTGATGCGGCACTGGTGCAGCGTCAGTATCGCGCCATTGTCCATCAATCACCTGATGCCGGACGGGTGTATGCAGCCCTTGGGATGATAGGCACAACGCTCTCAGGTGCGCCGGCAACCGCACTCGACAGCATCCGTCAGACCCTTGCTCCGCCGGAGTGGGGCATGCATACGCTCGGCTATGTGGAAAGCTGCTTCAAGGAGAAGTTCGCGATTCCGCGCCAGCCCGGACTCACGCCCTCGGCAACCGCAGTGCTACGGCTGAAAGCGCCGTTTGATACGCCCGATGCCGTGCGTGGTCTGGAGCAATTCAGTCATTTGTGGGTGATGTTTGCATTTCATGCCACGGCGGATGCCGGCTGGCGGCCAACCGTGCGGCCACCCAAGCTGGGCGGCAATACGCGCGTGGGCGTGTTTGCCACCCGCGCCACACATCGCCCCAATCCGATGGGCATGTCGGTGGTCAAACTGGTGAAAGTGGACACCCGCAATGGTGTGGCTATCCATATCGAAGGCGGCGATTTGCTGGATGGCACGCCCATTCTCGATATCAAACCGTATCTAGGCTATGCCGATGCAATTGCCGACGCACGCGATGGTTATGCGGATCGCGGCGAGACGCCCATGGCAGTCGAATTTGCGCCCGATGCCGAATCTGCCCTTGCCACGCATGCCCGCAAGTATCCGAAGCTACGCCAGCTGATCATCGAAGTGCTGGCGCAAGATCCTCGCCCCGGCTACGCCGACGATACTGATCGGCTCTATGGCATGGTGCTCTATCAGCTGAATATCCGCTGGCAATGCCGGGATGGGATAGCGCTTGTCACCGAGGTGAGCCCGGCATGAACTTCGAGCGCATCCCAAAATCCCGCCGCGATCAACTCGCCAAGCTGCACATTCACAGTGGTTTCGATCTGGTGCTTCATCTTCCCCTGCGTTACGAGGACGAAACACGGCTCTACCCCATTGCAGAGGCGCCAATGGGCATACCGGTGCAGGTGGAAGGCACAGTCACCAGCTCGGAGGTGACGTTCCGCCCGCGCAAGCAGCTGGTGGCGCGCATTCAGGAAGCCAATGACGAGTTAATTGTCCGCCTGCTGAATTTCTATCCCAGCCAGCAACAGCAGCTGGCAACGGGCAAGCGCGTGCGCCTGCTGGGTGAAATCAGACGGGGTTTTCTTGGCGATGAGATGGTGCACCCCAAGATCCGGGTCGTCACCGATACCAGTTCGCTGTCGGAAACCCTAACACCCGTATATGGCGTGGTGAATGGGCTCAATCAGGCCACTATTCGCCGTCTGGTCATGAATGCGCTGGAACAATGTCCGCTCACCGATACCCTGCCGCAGGGCATCCTTGACCATCACAATCTGATGGGCTTTGCCGATGCGGTGAAATGTCTTCATGCGCCACCGCCGGATGTGCGCTTATCCGCCTTATCCGACCGAACCCATCCTGCATGGGAACGCATGAAATTTGATGAGCTATTGGCACAGCAGCTCTCCATGCGTCTGGCCTACCAGCGTCGTCGAGAGCACCAGGCGCCCGTGATTCAGGCCACCGGCAAGCTGGCCGAACCCTTGCTGGCACGCCTGCCCTTCAAGCTGACAGGCGCTCAGAGCAAGGTACTCAAGCAGATACGCAGCGATCTGGCCTCCAGTCATCCCATGCAGCGTCTTCTGCAGGGTGACGTGGGTAGTGGCAAGACCATTGTGTCGGCGCTCGCCGCACTCGATGCAATCGAGGCCGGCTATCAGGTTGCCTTGATGGCGCCGACTGAAATTCTGGCGGAACAGCACTGGAAAAAGTTCAGCGAATGGCTGTCTCCCCTTGGTCTGGAAATTGTCTGGCTGGCCGGCTCGCTCAAAGCCAAGGACAAGGCGCATGCCGTCGAACGTGTTGCCGGGGGCCATGCCGCCATTGCGGTGGGTACGCATGCTTTGTTCCAGGAAACGGTACAGTTCGAGCGCCTGGGTCTGGTTATCGTGGACGAGCAACACCGCTTTGGCGTGCACCAGCGTCTGGCGCTACGCAGCAAGGGCGCATCGCCGCATCTATTGATGATGTCGGCCACGCCGATCCCGCGCACGCTCGCCATGAGCTATTACGCTGATCTGGATGTCAGCGTGATTGACGAACTGCCACCCGGCCGTACACCCATCCGCACGCATCTGATCAATGATGCACGTCGCGATGAGATGGTGGCGCGCGTTAAACATGTAGTGGAGAGCGGCAGACAGGCTTACTGGGTGTGCCCGCTGATTGAGGAATCAGAAACCCTTCAGCTTCAGACGGCGGTGGATACATGGGAGCAGCTCTCGGGCATGTTGGCGCCGATTCCGGTGGGACTGGTGCACGGACGCCTGAAACCTGCCGAGAAGGCCGCGGTGATGGCCGCATTCGCATCGGGCGAACTATCGGTGCTAGTGGCCACCACGGTGATTGAAGTCGGTGTGGATGTCCCCAATGCGACCCTGATGGTGATCGAGCATGCCGAGCGCATGGGGCTGGCACAATTGCATCAGTTACGCGGACGCGTGGGGCGCGGTGGTGGCGAATCGCATTGTGTCCTGCTGTTCACCACGCCACTGGGCGAGGTAGCCAAGGCACGGCTAAAGGTGATCTACGAATCCACTGATGGCTTTGTGATTGCGAGAGAAGACTTGCGTATCCGTGGCCCGGGGGAGTTTCTGGGCGCGCGGCAGTCGGGCGTCCCGATGCTGCGATTTGCCGATCTGGAGCAGGACGTGGATTTGCTGGATGCGGCACGCGATCTGGCTGAAGAACTGATCCGCAATGCCCCCGGCGTCGCCGACCAGCATCTGAATCGCTGGCTTGCAGGTCGTGAGGCGCTGCTCAGGAGTTAAGCTCAGAAATCGAGCGCACCCTGCTCGGCCGCCTTGTCGATACGCGCAGCGATGTCACCATCCGCCATGCGCAACGAAATAGCATCACCGGATTTCAGATCAGACACGCCCCGAATCACCTTGCCCTTGCGATCGTGGATAATGGCATAGCCGCGCTGCAGGACAGCATCTGGATTCAATCCAGCCAGCCGGCTTTCGGCGTGGGTCACCCGCGTATTCAGGCGTGCCAGCATGTGCGCGTGCGCCCGTATCAGGCGCTGCTGCATTTGCGTCAGCATGGGCAGGCTATCCGCCGGATGCGGCCTGCACGCTTGATGCCGATATTTAAGCGACGCAAACCGCCAGCGCTGCTGTTCCAGCGTCACCATCATGCGCCGCTCCAGTCTCGCCTGCGCCCCCTTCAATCGCTCCCGCTGCAGCATCAGCCGCTGCCGTGGTGAAATCAGCCGGCGCGCCAGCCCATCCACGCGTTGCATGCGCTCGCCCAATCTACGGCTCATGGCAATGCTCATGCGTCGCTTGAGCGCATCCAGTTGCGATTGCAGCTGCAGCTGAGCGGGTGCCACCAGTGTTGCGGCTGCGGTTGGCGTTGGCGCACGTACATCCGCTACGAAATCGGTGATGGTCGTATCCGTTTCGTGCCCGACACCAGATACGACGGGTATCGAACAGCGAGCAATGGCACGCGCCACGATTTCCTCATTGAACGACCATAAATCCTCAATGCTGCCGCCACCGCGCACAACTAACAGCACATCAACTTCTGCCCGACTAGCCGCGCAATCAATCATGGCTGCGATCTTCTCAGCCGCCCCAGCACCCTGTACCGGCACCGGATACAGAACCACCCGAACATAAGGCGCACGCGCACGCAGCACACTCAGCACATCCTGCAGCGCCGCAGCCTGTGGACTGGTCACGATGCCAATGGTCCGCGACATTCCCGGCAGCGGCCGCTTGCGCGCAGCATCGAACAAGCCTTCCTGCGCTAACGCCAATCGCAGCTTTTCATAGGCTTCAAACAATGCGCCCACTCCGGCAGGACGCATCGCTTCGATGAGCAGCTGATAATCACCGCGTGCTTCGTACAAACTAATTTGCGCACGCGCCTCTACTTTCAACCCCTCTTTGGGGCGAAATGGCAACAGTGCGGCTCGCGTCCGAAACATCACTGAACGCACCTGTGCCTGCGCATCCTTGAGCGTGAAGTACAAGTGTCCACTTGCTGCAACGGTTAGATTGGAAATTTCCCCGCCTATCCACATTTGCGGCAGCGAAGATTCGAGCAACAGCCTCGCTTGTCGATTTAATTCGGAAACCGAAACCACACGGTCAAGGCTTGACAAAGTCATAACAATTCTCTCCGACCGCATTTCATCCACATCCGCAAGAATATATCCAAATCGGCCGCAAACTACCATGCCTGCCACACAAGAAAATGCTTATGTATATGTTTTTAAACATCTTTTTTGGCATGCGTAAAAAAACAGCAACTCAACAGAAATCCAGTCATATCGGGGGTTTGGCGTGTTTACACACCGTTGCCCACAAAGTTATCCACAACTTCGGTGAACAAGTCCACAAACCCTCGTAGCGCAAGGATTTTGTAAATCAAGTGAACTTTGATGAAAGGTCAATTGTCTGCTTGCAGGTCCCGTCTCGCACGGGCTAAAGTTACGCGAAATTTGAACCCTTTCAGCAGGAACACTTATCCATGCTCGCCATTCTCCAAGCCGCAGGCTGGCCAATTTATGCCATTCTCATCGCATCCATTCTTGCAGTTGCCGTCATCATCGAGCGTATTTTCAGCCTTCGCCGCTCGCAAGTCATGCCTGATGGGCTCCTCGCAGTTGCGGTTCAGGAATACAAGCAAAGCGGTGTGACTGCCGATATGCTGTCCCGCCTGCAGTCCAACTCCCCGCTTGGCCGTGTTCTGGCTGCCGGCCTGAAAAACGTGAAGAGCTCCCGCGAAATCATGAAAGAGTCGATCGAGGAATCGGGTCGTCAGGTGGCGCATGATCTAGAGCGTTTCATGACTACGCTGGGCACGCTGGCCACCTCTGCACCGCTGCTGGGTCTCTTAGGTACGGTGATCGGGATGATCGAAATTTTCGGTTCACAATCGGCCACAGGCTCTAACCCCGCAGCACTGGCACATGGTATTTCGGTTGCGCTGTACAACACCGCCTTCGGCATTATCGTGGCCATTCCTTCACACATTTTCTACCGTCACTTCCGCGGCCTGGTGGACGGCTATCTAGTGGAGATGGAGCAGCAGGCCATCAAGCTGGTTGAAGTGGTTCACGGCGATCGTACCTGAGGAGCACCACATGAACTTTCGCCGCGGACGCCACCGTGAAGAACCGGAAATGAACCTTATCCCGTTGATTGACGTGATGCTGGTGATTCTGATCTTTCTGATGGCAACAACCACTTACTCGAAGTTTGCCGATCTCAAGATCAATCTGCCTACTGCCAATGCTGAAAAAGACAAACAGCAAAAAACGCAGCAGATCGATATTGCCGTTACCGCGTCCGGTCAGTATGCCATCAACAACAAACGCATCAGCTTTGGCGGCGTTGAGGCGCTGGCAAACGAGCTTCGTACTGCAGCTCAGGGAATCGATAACCCGCTGATCGTGATTAATGCCGATGGCTCGTCCAGCCACCAGTCGGTCGTCAACATCATGGAAGCGGCACGACTGGCAGGTTACGCCCGCCTCACCTTTACGACGCAAACCCCGCAATAATGCGCATTGAGTCTCACTGGCAGCGGCACACTCTGTGGCCGCTGCTGCCTTTTTCAGCATTGTTCGCGTTGCTTTCGGGCGTCCGCCGTTTTGGATTTCGCCTCGGATGGCTCAAGTCGACCCGGCTCCCTGTTCCAGTCATCGTTGTCGGCAACATTACCGCAGGTGGCGCAGGCAAGACCCCTGCTACCCTCTGGCTGGCCGCCATACTCAAGGCGCGAGGATGCCGTCCGGGCATCATTAGCCGTGGCTACGGTGGCAGTGAGGCAGGTCCGATTGCCGTCCCGACACACGCAGATCCCGCACGATTTGGGGATGAACCGAGCCTGATTGCCGCGCGCAGCATTTGCCCGATCTGGATTGGACGCAGGCGTGCCGACGCCGGCCATGCATTGCTGGCGGCACACCCTGATGTAAATGTATTGATCTGCGACGACGGCTTGCAGCATTACGCACTCGACCGCGACATTGAAGTACTGGTCATTGATGGCCAGCGCGGGTTTGGCAATGGCTGGCGATTGCCTGCAGGGCCGCTCAGAGAGTCCGTCTCACGCGGCGCCCGTTGCGATGTATGGATTGTAAATGGTTCGGATCAAACCGGCCTGCCTGCCCATCCATATACCTATTCGATGCATCTTGCACCGCAGCATGTTTATCGTTTGGGTCAACCTGATGACAGCCGCCCGTTGAGCGAATTTGCCGGGCAGCAGGTACACGCCGTTGCTGGCATCGGGCATCCGCCGCGCTTTTTTACGACACTTGTACACGCTGGCCTGAGCGTCATCGAACACCCCTTCCCTGACCACCACGCCTATACGCCGCAGGATATTGCTGCACTGACGGATGCACCGGTATTAGTGACCGAGAAAGATGCCGTCAAGCTAGCCGGACTGAATCTGCCTGCAGGTGTTAGAATATGGGTGGTGCCGGTGGATGCTCACATCGATCCGGCACTTGCCGATCTGATTGATCATCGGCTCAGGTAATTCCTCTGCTCAACGTCACGAGATGTCCATGGACGCCAAACTGCTTGAAATTCTTGTCTGCCCCATTTGCAAGGGCCCGCTCCATCATCATCGCGCCAGCAATGAACTGATCTGCAAGGGTGACCGAGTCGCCTTCCCGGTTCGTGATGGTATTCCAGTTATGCTGGAAAACGAAGCCCGCGAACTCGGCCCAGAAGAAGCGTTTCCGGCGTGAGTGCGCCCTATATTGCCCTGATTCCGGCACGTCTGGCCTCCAGCCGTTTTCCGGAAAAGATGCTGGCCGATCTTGCAGGCAAGCCTCTGATCGTCCGTACGGCCGAACGCGCCAGCCTCAGTCAGGCCTGTGCCGTTTACGTGGCCGCCGATGATTCGCGTATTGCTGCTCCGGTAGAAGCGCACGGATTCAAGGTTCTGATGACCCGCGTCGACCATCAATCCGGCACCGAGCGTCTGGCCGAAGCAGCCGATCTGCTGGGTCTGCCGGATGAAGCCGTGATCGTGAATGTTCAGGGAGATGAACCGCTGATTGATCCTGCCCTGATCGATGCTGTTGCACAAATGTTGCAGTGCAACGAAAATCTGGTCATGGCCAGTGCCTGCCATGCGATTTCTACCACGGATGACCTGTTTAATCCCAATGTCGTCAAGGTTGTGCTTGACCACGCCGCCAACGCGCTCTACTTTAGTCGTGCACCCATTCCATGGGCGCGGGATGCGTTTGCCGGACAAGACAGTCCTCCGCCGCAAAGCGCATTACCGGCAGCACTCCCCGTGATGCGCCATATTGGTATTTATGGCTACCGGGCCGGATTTCTCAGGCAATACCAGCGTCTGTCCCCCTGCGCCATGGAGCAGTTTGAAGCACTGGAACAACTACGCGTGCTCTGGCACGGTTACAAGATCGGCATGGCTGTTGTCGAACACGCTCCCGAAGCGGGCGTGGACACCCCGGCCGATCTGGATCGCACCCGCGCACGCTGGCAAGCCCTGTACGGTTGAGGCATACGTCTCCCGCAGGGCTACACAACACTCAACCTTAAAGTGAAAGATCCCCGATGCGATTGATTCTTCTGGGCGCTCCCGGCGCAGGCAAAGGCACTCAGGCCAACTTCATCAAAGAAAAGTTCGGCATTCCGCAGATTTCCACTGGCGACATGCTGCGCGCAGCCGTCAAGGCAGGCACCCCGCTGGGTCTCGAAGCCAAGGCCATCATGGATGCCGGCGGTCTGGTCCGTGACGACATCATCATCGGACTGGTGAAGGAACGCATCGCTGAAGCTGATTGCAAAAACGGCTTCCTGTTTGATGGTTTCCCGCGCACGATCCCGCAAGCTGAAGCCATGCGCGAAGCTGGTGTCACCATCGACTATGTGGTCGAAATTGACGTACCGGACGAAGTCATTCTGGAACGCATGGCCGGTCGCCGCTTCCATATTGCATCTGGCCGCAGCTACCACGTGAAGTACAATCCGCCGAAGGTGGAGGGCAAGGATGACCAGACCGGCGAAGATCTGGTTCAGCGCGACGATGACCGCGAAGAAACCGTGAAGAAGCGCCTGCAGGTATATCACGAACAAACCGAAGTACTGGTGGGCTACTACTCCAAGCAAGCAGCCTCTGGCGATGCTACTGCCCCGAAGTATGTGAAGGTGGCTGGCGTTGGCGAGATGGATGCCATCCGCAGTGAAGTCTTCAAGGCGCTGGATGCCTGATCAGGATTGATCGCAACGCAATCGGCCGTACCCATCAAGGGCGGCCGATTTTTTTTGGCCATTCATCCAGTTAAAGTATCCTGTTTTACGTCGTGTGAAGACCGCACTCACCCACGTAAGTACGGCCATTTCACGCGAATCAATCAGGCCGGTTTAGGATCATTAATTGCCAGACTTACTGCTATCTGCGCAATCACCAATATACCGGTCTATAAAAGACTGGAAACGCGCCGCCCAATCCAAGCGATTTTCAAGCTTAGACCATCCGTGTCCTTCACCGGCATACACTTTCCACTCAACCGTATTGCCTTTTTTCTGAAGTAGATCGCGAATACGCTGACCATGAATCAGCGGCACCCGAATATCATCAGAACCATACGCCATGAGTACGGGGGCTTTGATTTTATCTGCATTTTCAAGCACGGAAGCTTTCCGCATGTAATCCTGATCCTTATCGGGATCGCCATGCATATCTTTCAGGCTATATTTTGCAAATGCACTGCCCGCGGTATCGCCCCACGTAACGGAGTACAACAGGCTGATATCGGTCACGCCGACAAAGTTCACCGCGCATTTATACAGATCCGGCGTCTTGGCGACACCATACATTGCCGCATAGCCACCATAGCTGGCACCCATGATGCAGATACGCGCCGGATCGACAATGCCATCATCAACCAATTGCTGGATGCCATCGGTAATATCATCCTGCATCGTCAATCCCCATTGTTTCCAGCCAGAACGGAATAGCTTCCAGCCAAAACCGGTACTCATCCGGAACTGGGGTTGAAAGACGGCATATCCTGCAGTTGCAAGTTGCTGAACGATTGGATCATATCCCCAGGTATCTCTGACATCTGGGCCGCCATGAATATAGGCCACGAGCGGCAGCTTCTTCGCCCCACCGGGTGGGAGTGTGAGATACGCCGGAATATCCAATCCATCTCTGGCCTTGTAGGCGTATGCACGCGCATGCCCCATGGCGTCGGGATGAATATCGGGGCTTGAGTCAAAAAGCTGCTCCAGCCGCAGCTTTTCGACATCCATAAAATAGACTCTGCCCATATCAGTTTCAGCCTGGCTGTAAACAATTGCGCGTTTGCCAGCGACCTGAATATAATTAATTCGTCCGGGTAGGACAGCATCAATTTGCGCCTGCAAATTTGCCCGTTCCTCATCGAAATAATACATCTCGGGCATCAGCGCATTCACCAGCACGGCAATGACTTTGCCTTGCTGATCGGTAATCAAGCCGCCCTCGACATCCGCTTGAGGATGTGCAATTAACAGCTCCCCCGGCTTTCCATGCTCAAAATCCCATTTATAAATGGCATTTTTATCTTCGTCGGTTCGACCGGTTACGTAGAGTGTTTGATTATCAGCATCAAATCTTAGCGGAGAAAATCCAGCCTCTCCATAAAGATAAGATGTCATCACACGCCATTTTGCATCATTATGTTCACGATAATAGACGGTGGTACGAACCTGCTTGGCGGCATCGTCATTATCGAATGACACCGCAACCCGCACCTGATTATTTCCATCCACAATCCAGCCTTGAACGTGGCCGGGACTGACAAAGGACAGCAATTTTTTCCGACCGTTGGTGGTATCCAGCAGATAAACATCCGTCCCACCAAACCCATCATCGCTATTTCGTTCGTTATATTCGACCAGGATATCATTCGATCCATCGCCCACCCGCCTAAGCAAAGTCATCGGCCGATAGATCGCATTTTCTGCAATCGCTTGCTGTACCGTCATGCCTAATCTGCGGAATCCTGTCCCATCGGCATTCACCGCAAATAATCCGCCACCATGATTTTCCGACCATACAACTTTGGTATCGGAAATGGAGAATACCAGCCGGTTGTTATTGATCCAGTAAGGATCGACGATATCCCACTCCTTACTGGCAGAGGCGATTTTGACTGATTTGTGATCGAGATCGAGCACCACCAGTGCCATGCGACCATCTATGCGTTTAAGGATCGCCAGTTTGCTGCCATCCGGTGACAAAACAGGGGACTGATAGGCTGGAGCAGCATAGAGTGTTTCCAAGGTCGGTGGGGACAGTTTCTCATTTGCACTGGCTCCCCATAGAGTCATGGGAAGCAAAAGCAAAACGGCAAAGCATCCACACAAGGCAGTGACGAGACGATTTGTCCTCAATTTATTCTCCTTCGCAATACGAGGATGAGTGCGCACTTGCACGGGTCATCCCCTTTGAGATCACAGCGCAATGCATGGCTTACATTACCTGCCCGGGAATGCATCCATCACGCGCTGGCTCGCGTCTGGTAACAGGGAGTCTACTGTAATTAGGTCTGTCATTCCCCGCATCCAGGTTAATTGACGCTTGGCGAGCTGACGTGTGGCATAAATGCCCTGATCACGCATGTCCTGATAACTCAGATCGCCATCCAGATACTGCCAGGTCTGGCGATAACCCACACAGCGCATGGAGGGCAGATTGAGATCCAGCGCGTATTGCCTGCGCAGCGATTCGACTTCATCCAGTAGTCCATGTGACAACATCTGATCGAACCGTTTCTCAATTCGTCCGTGTAGCACTGCACGATCGGAAGGCACCAGTGCGATTTTGTGCAACTGCCAGGGAAATTCGTGCGGCTTTTGTTCGGCCAGCCAGGCAGACATGGGTTTGCCGGTTGCCAGCACGATCTCCAGCGCACGCTGTACCCGCTGCGAATCGCCGGGTTGCAGGCGCGCAGCCGTTGGGGGGTCAAGCTCGGCTAAACGGGCATGCATCGCGGGCCAGCCCAGTTCAGCGGCTTCGGCATCGAGCTTTGCGCGCAATACCGGATCGGCCTGCGGCAGATCATGCAATCCATGCTGTAGGGCATTGAAATAGAGCATGGTGCCACCGACCAGTAACGGAATCTTATCGCGTGCATGACAGTCTCGGATCAGCCGCTCGGCATCACTGGCGAACTGCGCCGCCGAATAGGCCTCGGTCGGGTCGATGATATCGATGAGGTGATGCGGTGCGCGCGCAAGGGTCTCGGCATCCGGTTTGGCTGTGCCGATATTCATATCGCGGAAAACGAGAGCAGAATCGACCGAAATCAGCTCGACCGGAAAGCGTTCAAGCAATTCGATGGCCAGATCGGTTTTACCGCTGGCGGTCGGCCCCATGAGAAAGACAACAGGCAGGCTCGACATCTTACTGGCCTCTCATGAACATTTTGTCGAGATCATTCATCCCGAGGCGGAACCACGTGGGGCGGCCATGATTGCATTGCCCACTGCGCTCGGTGACTTCCATTTCACGTAACAGTGCATTCATTTCCGGCAGGGTGAGTGTACGATTGGCGCGTACGGCACCATGACAAGCCATAGTTGCCAGCAGGCTGTCGCGGTGATCGGTGAGCACTCGGCTGGCGCCCACTTCGCGGATATCCAGCAACACTGCGCGCGCTAATCCAACCGGATCGGCATCTTTCAGCATTAGAGGAAGTGCCCGAATGGCCAGCTGGTTGGGTCCCATCGCCGCCAGTTCAAACCCGATCTTTGCCAGCAGCTCACCCGACTGCTCTACCGTTGCCACATCCAGTGTATCTGCCGGAAAGGCCAGCGGCAGCAGCAAAGGCTGAACGGGCATGGCTTCGCCATCCAGTGCCAGCTTGAGCCTTTCGTAGACGATGCGTTCGTGCGCCGCATGCATATCGACCACAATCAGGCCGTCGCGCGCCTGCGACAGTACGTATACGCCGTGCAGCTGCGCCAGCGCAAAACCCAGCGGCGGGAAGCCGTCTTCATCGGCCACCATGACGGCTGCCGTGTTACTAGGCATAACAGCTTGAAAGACAGGTACAGATTCCGCAACGATGCCTGCACTTGCCGGTTCACGCTTGATATCGCCGAACAGTCGCTCGTAAAACTGCCCGCTACTTGATGGCGCGACTGCAGGCGATGCAAAGTTCATGCGGGTTTGCTGAAAAGCAGGTGGCTGAGGGCGGGCAAATGCTGGCTGCTCACCGCCTGAGGCAGGTATCACGCCCTCGGATTCGATTGCGTGGGCGTCCTGTTCACGCCCCGCACGTGTCGAGGCGAGGGTTTTGTGCAATGCATGGAACATGAAACGATGCACTGCCTGCGATTCGCGGAAGCGCACTTCGATCTTGGTGGGGTGCACGTTGACATCCACCATCTCGGGCGGCATCTCCAGCGATATCACATAGCAAGGATGACGTTCAAGATGCAGCACGTCGCGATAGGCTTCGCGCACGGCATGTACCACCACCTTGTCGCGCACAAAGCGGCCATTGATAAAGCAGAATTGCGCATCGCGACCGGCGCGCGACACGGTGGGCGACCCGGCAAACCCCTGTACACGCAACGGCCCGGCAGTTTCGTCAATCGTCAGCATGGATGCTGAAAAATCATCGCCCAGCAATTGGGTCACTCGCTCCCCCAGATCGCCAGCCCGCAAGCGCCAGATGACGCGTCCATTGTGGGTCAGCGTCATGCTCACATCGGGGCGCGATAGTGCCATGCGCCGGAAGACATCTTCACAATGCCCGTATTCCGTAGTCGCTGACTTCAGGAATTTTCGACGGGCGGGTACGTTGAAATACAGATCCCGCACTTCTACCACCGTCCCCGCCATTAGCGCCGCGGGCTCAGCCTCGCCAATGCGGCCGTTATCGGCCTCTACCCGCCAGGCCTTGTCAGCGCCGCGCACCCGACTACTGAGAATCAGCTGGGAGACAGACGCAATACTGGCCAGCCCTTCACCACGGAATCCCAGTGAACGGACTTGTTCGAGATCCTGTAAAGACGCGATTTTGCTTGTGGCATGCCGGGACAGCGCCAGCACCAGATCGCTTTTATCGATGCCGCCACCGTCATCACTCACCCGGATGAGTTTGCTTCCCCCTTCGGCGAGGTCTACGCTAATGGTACTGGCGCCCGCATCCAGGCTGTTCTCCATCATTTCCTTGAGCGCAGACGCAGGGCGCTCGACCACTTCACCAGCGGCAATCTGGTTGATCAGGTGATCGGGCAATAACTGGATAGCAGGCATGGACGCAATCGGGGAAAGTCGGCAAGCCAGCAGTATATCAGCTGGCACTTCGCCATCAGCACAGCAGTGCTGTACAAATCAGTCGACCGCGACCGGATGGAAACACACGCATGGCACTGAATGGCAAAATCACTTTTGTGGTGATTGACGATGACAAGCTCATTCGCACGCTTGTGCAGGGCATTCTGAAGGATATGGGCATCGACATGCTCGCATCCTGCGAAACGGCCGAAGCAGGCTTACATGACGTTCGCACACGTGAGCCGGATCTGGTCATTCTGGATATCAATCTGCCCGGTGCCGATGGCCTGAGCGTATTGAAAGAGTTGAAATCGGGCAGTCGGCCACCCAAGGTCATCATGATGACGGCTGAAGCAACCATCAGCCGTGTACAGGAAGCCCTCAAACATCAGGCTGACGGCTTTATCGTCAAACCCTTTACCGCCGGCAAACTCGAGAGCGTGATTGCCGCGGCTGTACGCTCGCTCAATACCGACTGAACATAACCTAGCGAAACGCTTGCTGCATCAGGATGCGTTTAACTGGAGCCACACGGTTGGTGAGGCTCAGACCAACATTGCGCAGCTTGCCCACAAATGCATGCTGATGCCCGAACAGTTTCTGCAAGCCATCGCACACAGACTGCATTAGCAGCACGTCTTCCTTGCGCTCGCGCGCAAAACGCGCCAGTGCCATACGGTCACCCGGATCACGTCCGGGCAATCTACCCAGCACATCAGCCAGCACGCGTGCATCGCCAAAGCCCAGATTCACACCCTGCCCTGCCAGCGGGTGTATGGTATGCGCCGCATCGCCAATCAGTACCATACGGTCGTCAAACACCTTCTCTGCGCGCCCCAGAGCCAGTGGGAATGCCGCTGCAGTCGTCAGCGTACGGAAGGCGCCGAGGCTATTGCCGCCAGCACGCGCGACCTTATCCGCCAGCGCCTCGGGCGACAGAGCCAGCAGCTCATCCTTGAGCGCATCACCACATGACCACACGATCGAAATACGATTGCCCGGCAAGGGCAGCCACGCGAGAATGCCATCTTCACGGAACCACTGACGGGCGATGCCTTGATGCGGTTGTGCACATTCAAAGTTCGCCACCACACCATTCTGATGATAAGGCCAGCGCTTGAAACCGATACCCGCCGTTTCCCGCACCCAGGAACGTGCTCCATCAGCGCCCACCAGTAATTTGCTACGCAGCGTACGGCCATCCGCCAGCGCCACGTCCACGCCATGCTGATCGACGGTATAACTGGCAACTGTCGTGCCGGTCAGGCAAGTGACGCGCTCCTGAATCGCCGACCAGATCGACCATTGCAGGCTGCGGTTTTCACACAGTACGGCCAGTTCATCCTTGCCGATTTCTGCTGCATCGAAGCGGATACGTCCACCGGCATCGCCCCGCACGTCCATCGCCCGGATCGGCCCGGCACGATCTGCGCCCAGTGACCAGCCACCGTTTGACTCGATGAACGCACGGCTACCGGGGCTGATCGCATACACACGCGGATCCCATTCATCGGCAGCAGTCGACGGCGCTTCCGGCACCTGACGTTCCAGCAAGGCCACACGCCAGCGCTGACTCAGGGCAAGCGCCGCACTGGCACCCACCAGTCCGCCGCCGATCACGATGATGTCGAATTCTGTTTGATGAGTCATATGCGCTTCAGTCTGCAGGCGTGCGGTCAAAATAATGAATGCGGAAATGAATCTGCCTAGATGGAACCAAAGACCATGCGGCCGGCAAAGGCACGGCGCAATGGCTTGACGTTATCCAGCGCGACAAATCCGAGCGCGCGGGCATGACGCAATGGCGCGCTATCCAGCCCGAACAGCCGGATCAGGTTATCGGTAAAGCCAATAGTCATCATGCTGTCGCGTTTGCGCAAGCGGGCGTATTCGGCCAGCATGGCAGACTGCCCCAGCTGATCGGGACGGGTGGTACGGATCACGCGGGCCAGTGTCTGCGCATCACGTAATCCCAGATTCAGACCCTGCCCCGCCACCGGATGCAGGGTTTGCGAAGCATTGCCTACCACGGCCACACGCCGCGCTGTAACCTGTTCGGCCCAGCGCAGCTTGAGCGGAAACTGTGCACGCTCGCCAACCGACTCAATGCGGCCAATCCGATCGCCAATACGCGCTTGCAGCGCTGCGATGAAATCCGCATCCGGCAGATTGAATACATCCAGCTCATCCTCGGCCGGACGGGTCCACACCACTGCGTATTGTCCGTCGCGGCTGCTGCCACGCGGCAAAAAGGCAATCGGGCCATCATGCGCAAAGCGTTCCCATGCCACATAGCCATGGGGCTGCGAGGTGGTGATATCGGCCAGCACGGCGGTCTGATGGTAGTCCTCGACACGCTGCTGAATCCCCAGCCCGGCGAGCAGATTGCCGCCTTCTGCCAGCACAGCCATCCCGGCGGTGACCGTATGATTTGACTCGCCTCGCTGGATTGACGCGACAGCGTAACCATCCAGACTCTGCAAGGCCTCGACTTTTGCACCGGTCAGATAGTGAATAGACGTCTGCACGCGCAGGCGCTGGTCAATCGCCGTCGCCAGCACGCCATAGGGCATCACTTCGCCCAGCTCAGGCAGTTCCAGCTCGCTGCAATCCAGCTTCACGCGGCCAAAGGCCTGCTCTTGCGAGACATGCACAGTGCGGATCGCAGTTCCAGCGTCGCCCAGTTGTACACCCAGTTGGTCGTAACACTGGCGGGTGGCATAGGCAATCGCCAGTGCACGCGGATCACGAGCCGGCTCGGCGCGCGCTTCCACTACGGCGATCGACAAACCGGCATCCGCCAGCAGCAAGGCCAGGGCGCCGCCTACCGGGCCACCACCTACGATCAACAGATCAACATGCGAGGGAAGTTCGGATACCAGCATGCTTGCCATTCATTTCAATCAGGTTATCAGTGCGTTGCCGGCTATTTCACCGCAACAGCTTTGTATATTGCGACTTTACAGCGGTCCCAACGCCATCAGCGCTTCAATCTCATCCACCGCCTTGGGCACACCCTCGGTCAGGTTGATATAGCCGCCGTCGGTGACCACCAGATCGTCTTCGATACGGATGCCGATGTCGACAAAGTGGGCGGGGACATTGTCCGCCGGACGGAAATACAGGCCCGGTTCCACCGTCAGCGCCATGCCCGGACGCAGGATAACGGACTCACCTTGCTCGGTATATTCACCGGCATCATGTACATCCAGCCCCAGCCAGTGGCCGGTGCCGTGCATGTAAAACTGACGGAATGCCTTTTGCTCGATCAGGCCATCCACCTCGCCCTTGAGCACGCCCAGATCCACCAACCCTTGTGTCAGTACACGCACGGCAGCGTCATGGTAGGCGATTCGCCGCGCACCGGGTTTGATCTGTGTAAAACTTGCCTGCATCGCTGTCAGCACTAGTTGATATACATCGCGCTGCGGGCCAGTGAATTTGCCGTTGACCGGAAAGGTACGGGTAATGTCGGCCGCGTAGCCCTGTAACTCGCACCCTGCATCGATTAGCAGCAACTCACCATCGTTCAGACGCTGATCATTGGCGCCGTAGTGCAGGCAGGTGGCGTTCTTGCCGCCCGCCACAATCGAATTGTATGCGGGAGCTCGACTACCATGGCGATAGAAGTGATACAGCAGCTCCGCTTCGACCTCGTACTCCATCATGCCCGGGCGCGTATTTCGCATCGCCCGGATATGCGCATCAGCAGAAATACGGCCAGCTTCACGCATGATGGCGATTTCGTGCTCGTCCTTGATCAGGCGCATGGCCGCAGTCAGGGTGCGCACATCGACAAACACGCTGGCCAGTGCATCGGAGCGCGCCTGCTGACGGGCAGTGGCCACAGCCTTATATATCCGCTGATCAAAGCCAGCGTCTGCCCCTACCGGAAAAAACACCTGTGGCCGTCCAGCCAGCAGTGCGGGCAAGTCCCGATCGAAATCACTGATCAAGCGCGCTTCATCGACACCAAAGACCTCTCGCGCAGCATCCGGGCCGTAAATGAAGCCTTCCCAGATTTCCATCTCGACATTTTTAGCCTGACAAAACAGGATGCTGCGTGGCGTATCACCACCCACCATCACCAGAATGGCATTTGGCTCGGGGAATCCGCACAGATAGTGGAAATCCGAATCAAAGCGATAGGCATAGTCTGCATCCCCATTGCGAACCTTGGTGCTGGCTGTGGGCACAATGGCAAAGCCATCGCCCAGCTGGCTGATCAGGCGGGCGCGACGGGCTGCATAGCGGGTGGTGTCGATGAGGTTCATGATTTCACTCAGGTCACAGGCGATGATCAGGAGCCGAATGGCTCCGGATGCGTATCCTTGAAATCACGCAATTCCATCCGGGCACGGTCAAGGTTGTCTTCCAGCTCGTAAAGGCTGCGCGCAGCATCATCGCGGTCACGACGGATGCGCTTGCGATCTTCTTCCTTATCGGCCTTGACGATCAGGTCATCCAGACGGCGAATTTCGGCACGACGACTATGCAATATTTCTTCTGCTCGGGAGACCTTGTTTTCGAGACTGCGGCGTTCGCGACCAATGTTGTACTGTTCGACAAAGGACTGGTTTACGCTGGCCGGACAGACATTCTCATACTCGCGACCGGCGCGGCCTTCACGATAGCCATTGGCGGGCGTGCAGTAAGATTGCAGGCCATGCTGACGACCAGCGAAATACACCTGCGCGTTCGGCACAACGCCATACTTGCTGCAAGCTTCGGTGTGTTGCTGGATGCGCTCCGGCTCGCCATTGCGGCCATCTGCATCGCCAATACCGTACCAGTCACCATTTTTGCACTGGCCTTCGCTCAGACTGGCGCAGCCGCTCATCAGGGCAGCTGCAAGGGTCAGCATCAGATATTTTTTCATGTTTGCCTCCATTTAATTCTTATCAATCAATTGACTGGATGATCTCATCATCCTGCTACCACCTGAATCGGTACTGAATCACCGATATATGCACCGCTTATACTTGAAAGCGAAAACACTGGTGGATCTTGCGATTGCGGAAATCGTCCGGTACGGATTGTGCACTGATGTCCTTGCACTTGGGTACCAGCTTATCATCCAGCTTGAAGCCGCGCAGATTATTGGAGAAATACAGCACGCCGCCCGGCGACAGAATTTCCAGACACTGATTCACCAGTTTCACATGATCACGCTGCACATCGAGAATATCCTGCATCTTTGCCGAATTGGAGAAGCTCGGCGGGTCCATCACGATGAGATCAAATCGCTCGTATGTGCGCACGGCATCGGCCAGATAGCGGAACACATCTGCCCGCACACGGGTATGCTTGGCCTCGGCCATGCCATTCAACTCGAAATTGCGCTTGGCCCAATCGAGGTAGGTATTAGAGAGATCCACTGTGACGGTTTCATCTGCGCCGCCCGTGGCCGCATAGACGCTAAAGCTGCCGGTATAGGAAAACAGGTTCAGCACACGCTTGCCTGCCGCCTCTTCGCCCACGCGTTTACGGGTATTACGATGATCGAGAAAGAGGCCAGTATCGAGATAGGCGTGCAAGTTCACCCAGAAGCGGCGGCCGTTTTCCTCGACGACAAAATCGTTTCCCGTTTCGCCGGTCTTTTCATACTGCGATTCGCCTCGCTGACGGCGACGCATCTTGAAGGCGAAATCGGCGGGTTCATGTCCGAGCACATCGGTGATGACCGCACGTACATCCGCCGCCCATGCGGCATGTTCTTCATCGGTTTGCTGCCAGCCTGTCTCGAACTCGGCTACGTGCACGCGATCGCCGTACAGATCAATGGCGACAGGATATTGCAGCACATCGCGATCGTAGATGCGGAAACAGGTAATGCCCTGCTTGCGCGCCCATTTGGCGGTGTGTTTGTAGGACTTGGCAAGCCGGTTGCGGAATTCTTCGATGGCAGACATGCGGTATTCAATCGGGGCGGAATACCGCATTTTAGCTGAAGGCGGGGTGATTCGGCTGAATCAATCCTGCTTCAGCGTCATCTCGATAAACCGGCGATGCACCGGTGCGGGCACATAGTTGCGCAGCACGGCTTCCCAGCCCTGCGGCCCGACCAAGCCCTTGACCATGGTGGAGCTGACTTCGGCGAATTCGCGCGGCGGCATCAGGAAAACGGTGTCGATGGAGGTGACGAGGTCGGCGTTGATGTAGCGCATGGTACGCTCGTATTCATAATCGCTGGCGGTACGGATGCCGCGTAGGATGTAGTTCGCGCCTACCGACTGGGCGTAGTGCACGAGGAATTGGTGCTCGAAGCTGGCCAGCTTGAGATTGGGCAGATGCTGGGTACACTCCTTCAGCATCTCGATGCGTTCTTCCACGCTGAAGGTGCAACGCTTGTCCGGATTCACGCCAATCGCCACGATGATCTCGTCAAACAGGCGATAGCCCTGCTCGATCATCCACAGGTGACCATTGGTCAGCGGATCAAAACTCCCCGCATAGACAACACGCTTCATGCACCCTCTCCCCTTCAAATAGTAGAGGCATTGTAACAGCGATGGCGCACCGCACCATCACAGTGCGATGACAGCCATCCGTGCACCGCGATTATTTGGCGATTTGCCACACCAGACGCGCAGCCAGTTTCGCTGTGCGGGAATCGATGTCCATATCAGGGTTCAGCTCGGCGATATCAGCCAGCTTCAGTTTGCCGGTAGCCTTGATGGTCTGGATCAATGACTCCACAACAGTTGGCTCCACGCCCAGCGCAGCCGGTGCCGATACACCCGGCGCCCAGGCGCCCGGAAGCACATCAAGGCACACCGTCAGATACAGCCAATCGACCTTGCTGGCAAATTGTTCGACAGCCGATTGCAGATCACTCAGACGATCGCGGGTACATTCATTGTCCAGATGCCATTCCACCCCCAGCTCACGCGCACGATGAAACAGTGCTTCGGTGTTCCCGGTTTCGGCAATGCCGAACACCAGATAGTGGAAGGGATTACCATCGGCCTGAGTGGCTTCGGCGATCTGGCGGAAGGGTGTACCCGATGAAGGCAGGATGGAGCCGCGCAGATCAAAGTGCGCATCGAAGTTTATGATGCCGATGCGCGGTTCGCGACCAAACAGATTCACGTGCTGCGCCGCAAATGCGGCCAGACCCTGGTGGCTGCCAAAAGCAATCTCATGCCCGCCGCCCAGCACGATGGGGAAATGTCCGGCATCCAGCAAACCGGCCACACGCGCCGACAGTTCGGCCTGAGCCGCTTCCAGCGCATCGCCTTCGCACACCACATCGCCCGCTTCCCATGCTGGCTGGCTGTGATGCCATGCCAGACCAGCCAGTGCCTTGCGAATCGCTGTCGGGCCATGTTTGGCACCGGGGCGACCCTGATTGCGCTGCACGCCCGCATCGCAGGCAAAGCCCAGAATCGCCACGCCGGGTGCGGCTTCCGGGTGGATGGCACTGATGCGCTCGTGCCAGCGACGTGCCAGCGCGCCTTCATCAGCGTCGATCCGGCCGGTCCAGAGGGACATGTTGATGGGGTGGTTCATGATCGCTCCTGATTTATTGGTTGCCACTCTGCCAGCTGCGCACCAGCGGCGCCGCCCCCAGCCAGTAGCACAGCTCGGCTGGACGACTAATCTGCCACAGGGCGAGGTCAGCACGCTTGCCGACTTCGAGGGAACCGGTTTGATCAGCTATACCCAGCGCCTTGGCCGCATTCAAAGTTACGCCCTTGAGCGCTTCCTGCGGCGTGAGGCGGAACAGGGTGCAGGCCATGTTCAGCGTGGCCAGCAGCGAGGTCACTGGCGCAGTACCGGGATTGCAGTCGGTTGAAACGGCCATCGGCACACCGGCTGCGCGCAGTGCGGCGATCGGCGGGACCTTTGTTTCGCGCAGGCAATAAAAGGCAGCAGGCAGGAGGACGGCAACCGTGCCCGAGGCTTTCATGGCTGCGATGTCGGTTTCATTCAGCCATTCGATGTGGTCAGCTGACAAGCCGCCAAATCGCGCCACGAGGCCGCTACCGCCCTGATCGCTCAGTTGTTCGGCATGCAGTTTCACCGGCAGGCCCAGAGACTTGGCGGCAGTGAACAGCTTTTCGGTTTGCGCGGGGCTGAAGCCGATGGTTTCGCAGAACGCATCCACGGCATCGATCAGCCCTTCGCTGTTCAGTACCCCCATCCATTCGATGCAGGCGTCGATATAGGCATCGGCCCGGCCATCGAATTCCGGCGGCAATGCGTGCGCAGCCAGATAGGTGGTGCGCACGGTGATGCCACGCGCCAACGCCAGTCGGCGTGCCACGCGCAGCATCTTGCGCTCATTCTCCAGATCGAGCCCGTAACCGGACTTGATCTCAACCGTTGTGACGCCATCGGCCAGCAGTCGATCTAGCCGGCCAAGCGCACTGATAAACAGCTGATCCTCGCTGGCCTCGCGGGTTGCACGCACTGTCGAGCGAATGCCTCCGCCCATGCGGGCGATGTCCTCGTAGGTCGCACCGTTGAGGCGCATCTCCCACTCATGCGCACGATTACCGCCAAACACCAGATGGGTATGGCAATCAATCAGCCCGGGCGTGAGCCAGCCGCCCCTGCCATCGATCCGTTCAACCGGACCGATGTCGGCAGGCAGATCGACCTGCGGCCCGAGCCAGGCAATGCGCCCGGCACGGACCAGCAGGGCCGCATCCATGATCTCGCCGTAGCCTTCGCCTGTCATGGTGGCGAGGTGGATGTTGTGGATCAGGCTGTCCATCGCTTACTTCACCATCGGCAGGTTGAGGCCCTTATCCTTGGCATGCTGGATGGCGATATCGTATCCAGCATCGGCATGACGCATCACGCCAGTACCCGGATCGTTCCACAGCACGCGCTCCAGACGCTTGGCGGCGGCATCGGTACCATCACAGACGATCACCACGCCGCTATGCTGGCTGTAGCCCATGCCTACACCACCACCGTGGTGCAGCGAGACCCAGGTCGCGCCACCAGCCGTATTCAGCAAGGCATTGAGCAGCGGCCAGTCGGAGACGGCATCCGAGCCATCCTGCATCGATTCGGTTTCGCGATTCGGCGAAGCCACCGAGCCAGAATCGAGATGGTCGCGACCGATGACGATCGGCGCCTTCAGCTCGCCGTTCTTCACCATTTCGTTGAAAGCCAGCGCCAGACGATGGCGATCACCCAGACCGACCCAGCAAATACGCGCCGGCAGACCCTGGAAGGCAATGCGTTCGCGGGCCATATCCAGCCAGTTGTGCAGGTGCGGATCGTCCGGAATCAGTTCCTTCACCTTCTGGTCGGTCTTGTAGATGTCTTCCGGATCACCCGAGAGCGCCACCCAGCGGAACGGGCCGATGCCCTTGCAGAACAGCGGGCGGATATAGGCCGGCACAAAGCCCGGGAAATCGAATGCGTTCTGTACGCCCTGATCGAAGGCGACCTGGCGGATGTTGTTGCCGTAATCCAGTGTGGCAGCACCACGCGCCTGCAGATCGAGCATGGCTTGTACATGCACGGCCATGGAAGGCTTGGACGCAGCGGAAACGGATTCCGGATTGCTCTTCTGTGCTTCACGCCATTGCGCCACGGTCCAGCCTTGCGGCAGGTAGCCGTGCACCGGATCATGTGCGGAGGTTTGATCGGTCACCACGTCCGGGGTGATATTGCGCTTCACCAGTTCCGGGAAGATGTCGGCCGCGTTGCCCAGCAGGCCAATGGACACTGGCTTACCCGCAGCTTTGGCTTCTTCCAGCATCGCCAGTGCTTCGTCCAGCGTGTAGGCCTTCTTGTCGACATAGCGGGTACGCAGGCGGAAATCGATACGGGTTTCGTCACATTCCACGGCGATCATCGAGAATCCGGCCATGGTCGCAGCCAGCGGCTGTGCGCCACCCATCCCACCCAGACCACCGGTCAGAATCCAGCGGCCACCAGGCTTGCCATCGAAATGCTGATTGGCGACTGCGTAGAAGGTCTCATAGGTACCTTGCACAATGCCTTGCGTGCCGATGTAAATCCACGAGCCAGCCGTCATCTGGCCGTACATCATCAGGCCCTTTTTATCGAGCTCGTTGAAGTGTTCCCAGTTCGCCCAAGCCGGTACCAGATTGGAATTGGCCAGCAACACGCGCGGTGCATCAGCATGCGTGCGGAACACGCCCACCGGCTTGCCCGACTGAATCAGCAGGGTCTCGTCGTCGTTCAGGGTTTTCAGGGTATCAAGAATCTTGTCGTAACATTCCCAATTACGCGCTGCGCGGCCAATACCGCCATACACCACCAGCGATTGCGGATGCTCGGCCACTTCGGCGTCCAGATTGTTCTGGATCATGCGGTAGGCGGCTTCGGTCAGCCAGCTCTTGCAGGTGAGTTCGGTGCCACGCGGGGCGCGGATGACGCGGCTGGCGTCGAAACGGGGGTCGGTCATGTTGAAATTCCTTTGATTGTCTTTTACATGCTGCCGGCAAACTGGTAGCGCTGAGCCGGGTGATACAGCACGGCTACCGTGGCCACTTTTCCGGCTGAAAACGTGCGCCGGCTGAGTATCAAACAGGGTTCGTTCTTATCCATCTGCAGGCGGGCGCGAATCACGCGGTCCGGCATGCGGGCCTCGATGCGGTATTCCGCTGCGGAAAGCGGCGCCACGCGTACGAGGTATTCATTCGGCGTCAGGCGGGCAAAATTTTGCGCAAGATAATCCGGCGCGACATCCGGGCGCACCCAACGTTCTTCCAGCTGGATGGGCTGGCCGTTTTCCAGATGCAGGATGACAGAGTGGAAAACCTTGGTTCGCTCTTCCACCTGCATCTCGCGGGCAATCACGGCATCGGCTTTGACTTCGCCAAGCGACAGCACCTGCGCTTCGTGATCATTGCCACGGGCGCGGATTTCGTCGGCGATGCTGCGGATTTCCACCAACGTGGATGCATGCTTGGTTGCGGACACGTAGGTACCGGAACCTTGCGTACGTGTCAGCACGCCTTCGGCGGCCAGTTCGCGGATGGCGCGATTCACCGTCATCCGCGCCACATCAAAGCGGCGGGCCAGCTCGTTTTCCGAAGGCACCAGATCACCCGCACGCAGGCGACCGGACTCGATCTCCTCCAGTACGTAGCGCTTGATTTCCAGATAAGCTGGCATGCTCATGCGTGTGTTTCCTCTTGCCTGTGATTGCTTGCCCGATGCCCGCGCTTACGCGACTTGCGACGCGAAACGGAATGGTGCCAGTGCCGAGAAGCGGCCTGCACGCACGCGATCGGCTACCGCCACGATATCCGGAGCAAAGTAACGATCTTCGGCGTAGTACGGTACCTCTTCGCGGATGATGGCGAAGGCTTGTTCCAGCGTGGTGCTCGACTTCAGCGGACGGCGGAAATCCACGCCTTGCGCAGCAGCCAGCAATTCAATCGCCAGAATATTGCAGACGTTTTCGGCGATGTCGCCCAGCTTGCGTGCGGCAAAGGTCGCCATGGAGACATGGTCTTCCTGATTGGCAGACGTTGGCAGGCTATCGACCGAGGCCGGATGTGCGTAGGTCTTGTTTTCGCTGGCCAGCGCAGCGGCGGTGACGTGAGCGATCATGAAACCGGAATTCACACCGCCGTTGTTGACGAGGAACGCAGGCAGGCCATTGGACAGCGTCGCATCAATCAAGAGACCCACGCGGCGCTCGGAAATGGCACCGATTTCGCTGGCGGCAATCGCCAGCAAGTCAGCGGCCATGGCCACCGGTTCGGCGTGGAAATTACCGCCCGACAGCACTTCCTGCGTATCGGAAAACACCAGCGGATTGTCGCTCACGCCATTGGATTCGGTCAGCAGCACGCTGGCGGCGTGACGGATATTATCGAGGCTGGCGCCCATGACTTGCGGCTGGCAGCGCAGGCAGTACGGATCCTGCACCTTGGCGCAGTTGGTATGCGAATTGCGGATATCGCTGCCATCCAGCAGGGTACGCACAGCAGCCGCAGCATCGATCTGACCGGCATGACCGCGCAGAGCATGAATACGATGATCAAACGGCGTACTGGAGCCAGCAGCAGCATCCACCGACAGCGCACCGGATACCAGCGCGGTGTTGTACAGGTCTTCAATCTTGAACAGATTGTGCAGCGCCAGCGCGGTGGAGGCTTGCGTGCCATTCAACAGCGCAAGCCCTTCCTTGGCGGCCAGCTTGAGCGGTGCTACACCAGCATGCGCCAGACCTTCAGCGGCGGGTGCACGTCGACCATCGATAAATACATCGCCCACACCCAGCAGCACAGCCGCCATATGCGACAGCGGTGCCAGATCGCCCGAGGCGCCGACCGAACCCTTGACAGGAATCACCGGCAGGACATTGGCATTGAACAGGGTCACCATATTATCGATGACCACCTTGCGCACGCCGGAAAAGCCACGGCCCAGACTGGACAGCTTCAGTACCATCAGGAGGCGCACAACCGGCGCACTCATTGGCTCGCCCACGCCTACGGCATGGCTCAGCACCAGATTGGTTTGCAGCTGTTCGAGCTGATCGTTAGGAATGCGGGTATGGGCCAGCAGGCCAAAACCGGTGTTGATACCATAGGCGGCCTTGTCGCGTGCCACAATAGCTTCGATGGTTTTGGCGCTGGCCTCGATCGCCGGGAAGGCGGCTGGATCAAGGACTAGCTTGATCTCACCCGCATCCACGCGGCGCAGTTGTGCGAGCGTCAGTGCGCCCGGTGTCAGTGTCAGGGTATTGTTGTTCAGGCTGCTCATGGGGTCTCCGATATTGCTTGGGTACTTGGCAATAAAGTTGACTATACAAGCAACAACCTGTCTAGACAAGATGAGCGTGACGGATGGACTATTTCTTGGTTGTCGGTGCCGCCAATTTGGCCTTGATGGCCGTGGTATCCACGCCAATGGATGGCGACGCCAGTGCACCTCTGAAGCTGATCGGAATCAGTGTTCCCTTGAGCGCATCCAGCTTGGCGACACCGCTGCCGCCAGCAGGCGATACATTCAACAGGTAATCCACCTCACCCTTGGCCAGATCCAGCTGACCGGAACCATCCACCGTCAGCAAGGGGGCGGTCATGCGCAAATTGGTGGTATTAGCGATACCATCCTTGATGTTGAATGCTGCATTCAGCTCGGAAAATTTGGTGCGCCGACCGACATCGGCCTTGATTGGTTCGCCCGTCAGCTTGGCCAGATTGAGACTGACGCCACGCAGGAAGTCGGTGATGTCAAAACCGGTAAAGGTGCCATGACTCAACTTAAACGTCGCATTACCTGCCAGTTTGCGTCGCGCCTCGTTGAGGCTGCCCGCTGCGGTATTCAGTTCGATATCGATATCGCCACGTCCCGCCACGCCATTCAGTCCAACGGTGTCGCTGAGCAATGCCTCCACTTCCATACCACTCAGTTTCTGTTTGAGCATGGCTCGGGATTCGCCACCGCCTGAATCTACAACCAGACGCCCCCCCATGCGTCCGCCATAGATATCGGCGGCAAGCGGGTCGAGCGTCAGCTTGCGGTCGCTGGCTTCGAAATGCGTATTGAGATTGAACATGCGGAAGCGGCCGACATCCAGTTCGTCGAGGCGCACATCGCCTCGGGCATGCAGCTTATCCAGCCAGCGCCAGTCAATCGGCTTGCTGGCAAGATCCGTCATGACCGCAGGCGAAACGGCAGGCACTGGCGCGCCGGGTGTGGCCGGTGCAGCTTGCAGATAGGGTGTCAGATCCAATCTAGCCAGACTGATGCCCAGCGCATAGCGCGTATCGACAAAATTCTCCAGCGATACCTTGGCTGTCAAAGGCGACTGATCCAGCGTGCCCGAACTATCGAAATCCACGCGTTCGCGATCCAGATCAATGGCAAGACGGCCATTCAGCCCTACCTTGATCGCCCCGCCAGGCAGATTGACATGACGATAGCTACCACCCAGCGTAAAGCCCTCCAGCGTCGCTTTGTGCCAGCTATCGAGGCGCAATGGGGATTGCACGTCCAGCGTGGCATTTTGCAGGTTATCCATCAGGCGCAGTTTGATCGCTGCCCGATCTGCCACCAGATTGCCCGAACCTGCCTCAGCGGCAAGCTTTTCAACATCCAGATCCGCCGCCATTTCGCGATCGGTTCCCTTGATGGAAATCTGTCCTTGCAACACGCCAGTAGACAGGCCGGTGACAGCCGCCAGCATTTCCGGTGTCGTAAATCCCGCTCGCCAAAGTTGATCACCGTGTTTGACGTTGAACTGAGCCTTCACATCGTGCAGCGCTGTTCTGATCGGCGCGACGGCCGTCGCGGTCAGATTGCCCTTCAAGTCCAGATGCGCATCGCGCCATTCAGGGGTATTGGCGTTGATCGACAGCCCGAATCCCTTCATGTCTGCAGTAAGACGGCTGCGATTAAAGCGTAATCCGCTCTGCACTTTCAGCGCCCCGGCCCAGCCCGGCGCTTCAACTCTGCCCTCAATATCTACCCGGCCATCGTCGCTTTCCGGCTGAATGACATGCATCTCGACGCGTGTGAAATGCATGGGTTGCAGGCCTTGATCATGCCAGTCGAGTGCAGAATCCACGAGATCAATCCGGTTGAGCTGCCAAACTAGGCGATCGGTTTGCGGTTGATGAGTCAGCAAGTCTTCGAAGCTAAGCCGACCATCAGGCATGACCGCAACGGTGGCCTTCAACCCTTCGACGCGCGCATCAACCGGTTTCACACGGCCTTCCAGCAATGCCGCCCAGTCCAGCGAGAAGCGAGCTGAACGGAACCGTGCAAATTCCCGTTTGCCATCTGCTTCCAGCATATGCACCTCTTCCAGTGTCACCGCCGGGCGAGGCAATAAGGCTAGCCGCACCGCCCCGATCTCCAGTTTGCGTCCTAGCGAATCGGCTGTATCTCGCTCAATGCGGTCGCATAGCATGGAAAAATTGAACAGGGGCAAAGCCGCCACCAGTGCAAGACTGGTTGCGACTCCATATACGGTGCGCCTGACGCGCGTGGGCAGTTCCTTGATCGGCATGGCGGCGATTATTGCAGATGCGGACGGAATGCCCAATAGGAGACAGTTCTTATATACAAAGCAGACGCTCGTTTCATACCAGTTACACAACAGGCTATCATGATGGACATCCGAACAAGGAGCCTTACATGTCTGACTCAAGCACCCTGCTGCCCGCCGATCTGCACCACACCCTGATCAAGGTGCGCGGCTACCATCTTGACCTTTACGGCCACGTCAACAACGCGCGCTATCTGGAGTTTCTGGAAGAGGCTCGCTGGGGATTTACCGAAGCGGGTGGGCAGCTTGAATGGTTTGCCAAAAGCGGTCTGGCCTTTGTGATCGTCAACATCAACATCAACTACCGCCGCTCCGCAGTGATGAACGACGAACTCGATATCGCCACCGCCATGTATAAGGCAGGCCGTCGCAGTGCCGTGATTCGCCAGCGCATTTTCCTGAAAGGGACGGATACGGTGGTGGCGGATGCCGATGTCACCTTCGTGGTTTTTGATCCCAAAGCCAATACTGCTGTCGCCATGGAAGGTGAATTGCTGGACATGTTCCGCAAGCTACCGCACTGGCCGGAAGAGACACCCGCAGCCTGATCAACGCGGGCGGGACGGACGCAGCGACACACGCCGCCAGGCCCGGTACGCCTGTTTCAGCACCTTCACATGCTGGCTGGACACGGGTGCATACCGCGCCGCCAGCCATGCATGGATCAAGGCAGCGTGAGCTGCCTGTGCCGCAGGATTTATCTCATTGAGCATCGCCAGCACGCTCAGCGGAGCCGTGGCCTCAGAGACAGTCATACCCGCTCGGCGCATCCGGCGCCTGACCTTGACCCAGATTTTGTCAGCGGAATCGAGCGACTTACCGCTGCGCGGCCACATGATCCAGCCCGCAACAATGCCCATGACGGTAAATCCGCCAATGACCAGATTGCGCAACACATCATCTACCCCACTACCCAGCCCGAGTTTCTCCAGCACAGCACGCTGTCGTGCCTGATCAAATCCGACAATCCATTCGCTCCAGCTTCGATTCAGTGTCGCGATGCCATTACCGATACTACGCAGCCAGGCAGCCTGATCGCGCAGCATAAAAGGCAATTCGGATTGGGGTACGGCGGCCTGCAAGCCACGCTGAATACGTGCCGGGGCAACCGTAAAAGTTGGATCGACACGTCGCCAGCCTTCACCCTCCAGCCAGACTTCCGCCCAGGCATGCGCATCGGACTGGCGCACCACCACAGCATGCCCTTCAACCTGCCCGCCCTGATAACCGCCCACCACACGTGCAGGCACACCCGCTGCGCGCATCAGCCACACATAGGCACCGGCAAAGTGTTCACAAAAGCCTGCCTTGCCGTCAAACAGAAAGGCATCCACCGCTGAAGATGGGTAAAGCGGCGGTTCCAGCGTGTAACGCAGTCCTTGCAGAGCCAGCAAGCGAAGTCCTTCGTCAACACGGGATGTATCAGGAAGATTCTTCAGACGCATGGCAAGCGCATTGGTGCGGGGATTCAAGCCTTGCGGCAGACGCAAATTATTGGCGCGAACCTGCGGAACGATACGCGTGGCACGATAGTTCAGCGCAGCATCCAGCTCATAGCGAATGGCCGTATTGACCGGCACACTCTGCCGTAATTGCCACAGCGGAGTTAGCGTCGTACCTGCTGGCACGCTACTTGGCGCATCCAGCGCAGGCACCCAGCCGCTACTACCGGGTTCAAGCCGCATTGTGTAATGCTGCGTTTGTCCGATTGCCTCTGGTAGCGCCGGTGATTCGTGCTCATGTGCTTCGCGAAACCAGGTAGTGCCGTCATAAAACTCCAGAACCGGCCCGCGCCAATACAGCATGCTCTCATCAGGCACCTTGCCCTGAAAGTCGCTTCGAAAGGCCACAGATGTATCCTGAACCATACTGGAAAAGCTACCCGGCGACATCTGGTCCCCTAGCCCGCTGCGCGATTGATGTCGATCTGCGGGCAGTTTCCACAACGGACCATCCAGACGGGGAAAGACCAGATACAGAAGCACAAGCAAGGGGGCGCCCTGCAGCGCCATCGTCAGAATGGTTTTAAGTAACGGCCCCAGCTGCATTTGCCAGTTACCGCGGCTATCCTGCTGATGCCAGGCCAGTTGCAGCACCATCAGCAGCAATACGACGGCAAACAGCACTACCGCCGGAACGAAGCCGGTTTCGTAGAGCAAATGCGTGGCGACTAGAAAATAGCCGAGAAAAATCAGCAGCAGTACATCGCGCCGACCACGCGCCTCCATGGCTTTGATCGCACTGAGTCCGCACAGCAAGGCCACACAGCCATCGCGCCCCGGTACCCCGCGCGCGCTGGCAAACACGCCCCCCAGCAACACCACGCCAATCGAGATCAGCAACCAGCGCGGGGGCGCCCACCTGCCGCTTTTTACCATCCAGCCGCGCCACGCAAATAGCGCCAGCGCGGTAAACATGGGCCACTCGGGTAACCGGATAACATGCCATAGCACCAGCCCAGCCAGCACCAGCAACAAGGCGGGAAAGCGTGGGCGATCCAGCTCCAGTGAGCCGCTCATTCAGCCGACTCCCCATTCAGTCCGAACAGAGCCAGCTGGCGCAAGCAGGCATCGACATGATGCGGCCCTGCATCGGGTAGCATGGGTTGAGCATTGAGATTCAGGGCAAATCGCCGTCCACTGGCGGCTGCCTGCAACACCCAGGCACACAGGCGAGATAATGCGGCCTCGCCACTCAAGCCGGTTTGATCAGACGAAAAGATGCTGACACCGGCTGATTCGCCTTCAAAGCACTTCACCAGCAGCGCCTCACCACTGGCAGATGCACGCCACGCAACATGTCGCGGCGAATCACCCCGTGCAAATGTCCGCAAGCCAGCAAAGTCATCCTGCCCCCAGCCACTGGCCAGACCGCCACCTTGCGCATCGGGCAATCGTGCCGGCAATGCAGGCGCGGGGCGCTCAGGTGCGGGCCACACTAGCGCGGTCACGGCAAAGCGGGCATAGCTCCACGCCCGGCACAGCCCCAGCGGCCAGACGCTATCCAGCATCAGGCGAGGCATGGACATCGGGCCACGGTGGGTCGCCGGAATATCAAAACTCACCTGCACACGGCCATTGGCTGGCACGTCCACATAATGCGTCACCGACTCCATCACCAGCCGCACCTGCCTGCGTGCAACAGGAAGATGATTCACCAGCACAACCGAAAATCCGACCGTCTCGCCGGCAAAGCCATCACGATGCGGACCCGCCACCAGCTCCAGCCCCAGCAGTACGCGCACCGTATGAAAGGTGGACACCAGCGACACGGACGCCAGTAGAAACACCAGCGCATACACCAGCGACAGTCCGTAATTGCCCGCACATACAAACAGCACCAGCAACAACACCAGCCAGCCGAGCCCCAATTTGTTGGCAAAGAAATAGAGATGATGAACATCGACTCGGACACTGGTTTGCGAGGCGGGATGCTGCTTGGCCAGCCAGCGCGCCCAGCGTGCCCGGACCCGCGAAGTCAGCCAGCGCATCACGGAATGGCGACCTCGGCCAGCAGTCTGGCCACCTGTGCCACATCCTGCCGACCGGCACTGGATGACTGCAATCGATGCGATGCGACTGCCACAAAAACGGCCTGCACATCATCAGGTGCGGCAAAGGTGCGGCCGCTCACCAGTGCATGTGCTCTGGCCGCCTGAATCAAACCCAGTGCCGCGCGCGGCGACAATCCGTTCACCCAGTCGGCGCGCTCTCGTGTGGCTTGCACCAGTGCCTGTACATAGTCCACCAGCGCGATAGATACATGGACCGCCTTCACCGCCTGACGCAACTCGCGCATCGCTTCATCCGATACCGCAGCCTGCATACGCGCCAGCATGTCGCGGCGGCTTTCGCCCATCAGCATGGCGCGTTCCGCCACCGGATCGGGGTAGCCCAGCGACAGTCGCATCAGAAAGCGATCCAGCTGACTTTCGGGCAAGGCAAATGTGCCGGTTTGCTGCATGGGATTCTGTGTGGCGATTACGAAGAACGGTTCGGGTAGCACGTATGTTTCGCCATCCAGCGTCACTTGTCCCTCTTCCATCGCTTCGAGCAAGGCTGACTGCGTGCGCGGGGTAGCCCGGTTGATTTCATCTGCCAGCACAATCTGACTGAATACCGGGCCGGGATGAAAGCGGAATTCGCCGCGCTCGCGCTCGTAGATGGACACGCCAATCAAATCTGCCGGCAACATATCGCTGGTAAATTGAATACGCTGGAATCGCAGCCCCAGACTAGTGGCCAGCGCATGCGCCAATGTGGTTTTCCCGACACCGGGCACATCTTCAAGCAAGAGGTGGCCATCAGCCAGCAAACAACACACCGCCAGCCTGATCGTATCGGTTTTTCCGAGTATGACCTGATCGAGCTGATTCAGTAGAGAAGCAATCAAGGAACGGGTTTCAGACATCTGTTTGTCATCTGTACGGTTGCGCAAAATCAATACGGCCTACGGCCCCCGTTCCCATAATGACCCGACAGCACTACACTTGTCACCAAGGCTGTGTACCCGTACAAAAATAGTGCGCCCTGACGGCGCCGACGGAAGGAGCAACATTGCTGGGCTGGATCACACGCAAGGTGCGTCAAAGCACCGCCACGGCTTACCTTACCCATCCGGATTGCGCCCTGCATGATATGGGCAGCCATCATCCGGAGGCACCCGCCCGGCTGGCCGCCATTCAGGATAGGCTGATGTCGGCCGGGGTATGGGATTTTCTCGATCATCACGAAGCCCCGCTGGCAACGCCGGAACAGCTGGCCCGCGTACATGCGCCCAGCTATATCGAGCATCTGGAAAACACCTCGCCCGCACACGGCATTGCCCACGTCGACCCCGATACCGCGATGACGCCACATACGCTACGAGCCGCCCTGCGCGGTGCCGGTGCGGTGTGCAAGGCGGTCGAGCTGGTGATGGATGGACAGGCCCGCAATGCGTTCTGCGCCACACGTCCGCCCGGCCATCACGCCGAGTCCAAGCGTGCGATGGGCTTCTGCTTTTTCAATAATGTCGCCGTGGGTGCAGCTTGGGCACTGAAGCTCGGTGCGCAGCGCGTGGCAATTGCCGATTTCGACGTCCATCATGGCAATGGCACCGAAGAGATTTTCCACGATAACGACCGCGTGCTGATGGTGTCCACCTTCCAGCATCCCTTCTACCCCTATAGCGGCGACGTGCCGATGGGGCCGAATATGGTGAACGTGCCGCTCAAGCGCGCCTGCCGCAGCGAGGGATTCCGCAATGCGGTCACCGAACAGTGGATACCGGCGCTGGATGCATTCAAGCCCGATCTGATTCTGATTTCGGCAGGCTTCGACGCGCATATCGAAGACGATATGGGCTCGATCGGGCTGGTCGAGGATGATTACGCGTGGGTCACCCGACAGCTGATGGACGTGGCTGACCGCCATGGCAATGGCCGCGTGGTGTCGACGCTGGAGGGCGGGTACGACCTTTCATCGCTCTCGCGCAGCGTGACGGCGCACATCAAGGAGCTGTCCGGACTCTAAGTCGATTTGGCTCCGCCAAGGTCTTGCGCTAGCCTGTAATCATGCCATTCATGCAAGATCATCATGCGCCGTCTGCTGTTCCTGCTGCCATTTTTCTGTGCGATACCTGCGCAGGCCGTATCGTCCCATTTCGTTGATGTGGTCGAGCAGGGATTGCTGTGCCATTCGGAATGGTCGACCGAATACTGGATCAGCTATATGAACCAGAACCTGAATGCCCCGTTGCGTGACTGGGGACAGGCACGCTGGTGGCAAAGTGGCGGCGCCACATTAGGCGGTGTGCCGTCAATCGAGGTATTTGTAAACCGGCCGGACGCCAAGGCCTATATGATTGGCGCTCTGTTCTCGCAGGAACTGAAGCAGGTCAAAGACACCATCGAGAAAAACCAGAAAATCCGCTTTAAGGAAGTAAAAGGCGTGGATGGCGTACGCTGGATTACGCCCGAGGCCAGCGTACTGGTGGCCGTCGCCAGCCCCACCCCGCAGACCAAATGGTATTGTGCGCGGTGGATGCTGGGAAATCGGCCTTAATTGATCCCCAGCCGCTCCATCCGGTAGCGCAATGAACGGAAGGTTACACCCAGCACTTTGGCCGCCTGGGTGCGATTAAACCGAGTACGCTCCAGCGCCTGCAGAATTGCATCCTTTTCTACAGCATCGAGGTATTCCTGCAGCGGAACCTGACCACCCGCAGCGCTCTCGATTCCCAGCTCTGTTGCATCGACATTGCGCAGCTGCAAATCATCCGGCTGGATGCTCTTGCCATCACAGAGTGCCAGCGCCCGCTCCAGAATATTTTCCAGTTCGCGTACATTGCCCGGAAAATCGTAAGCATCAAGCGCCCGTCGGGCAGCTTCGCTGAATTGCGGTGTAGCCATGCCATTCTGTGCCGCCAACCGCGCCAGCAACGCCACTGCAATCGGCTGGATATCTTCACGGCGCTCGCGCAGGGCGGGCATGTGCAGCTCGATCACATTCAGACGGTAATATAAATCCTGACGGAAGCGCCCTTCCTCCACACAGCGCCCCAGATTCTGGTGCGTGGCACAGATGATGCGCACATCCACCGGAATTTCCTTGGTATCCCCTACGCGGCGCACGCGTTTTTCCTGAATCACGCGCAGCAGCTTGACCTGCATGGGCAGCGGCAAATCTGCCACCTCATCGAGAAACAGGGTGCCACCATCCGCCGCTTGAAAGAAGCCGTCGCGATCCGCATCCGCGCCAGTAAACGCGCCTTTGCGGTAGCCAAAGAATTCGCTTTCCATCAGATTTTCGGGAATCGCGCCGCAGTTCACCGGCACAAAAGGCTTGTCTGTCCGGTTGGATTTTTCGTGGATCAAGCGGGCTGCCCGTTCCTTGCCCGAGCCCGACTCACCCGTCACATAGACGGGTGCCTGGCTGCGTGCCAGCCGCTCGATCAAGTCCAGTGCGGCCTGCATGGCGCTCGATTCACCCAGGAAAGGACGATCACCAGCCTCGGGCACATGGACAGGTACCGCATCGGTTCGCAAGGCTGAGCGCACCAGGGTGCGCAACTGATCGAGCGATACCGGCTTGGTGAGGTAGTCAAACGCCCCGGCCTTCAGCACTTCAACCGCATTGTCGAGACTGCCAAACGCAGTAATGACGGCAACCGGCACATCCAGCCCGCTGCGCTGGATATGCTGAACCACGTCAAGCCCATTGCCGTTACCCAGCTTCATATCTGTCAGACACAGATCAATGCCGCCCTCATCCAGACGGATCATGGCCGAGGGGGCATCCAGCGCACTCTCGACATCCAAGCCCATTTTCAGGATGGTCAGCTCCATCAGCTCGCGCAGATCGGGCTCATCGTCCACAATCAGGACGCGCGGAACGGTTCGGATTCGTTTACTCATGAATAGTCAGTACCAAAATGAATTCGGAAACAGGCGCCACTACTTTGCGGCACATATTCCAATGTAGCTTCGTTTGCCGCACACAGCTCCCGCGCAATATACAGCCCCAGTCCGGTACCCTTGGCATCGGTGGTGAAAAACGGCTCGAACAATTGCGGAATCAGGTCGGATGGCACACCGGCGCCATCGTCGATCACATCCAGCATCCAACCCGATTCGGACGACGTCACCACGATGCGCACGCTACCCTCAAGGCGATGCGAATAACGCCAGGCATTGCGACAGAGATTCCACATCACCTGCTGCAATTGCTGAGGATCAAAAGACATTTGTGCCAGCACGGGACATTCAAGCGCAATCGACACGTCGATATGTTCAAATTCGCGAAACTCAGCCAGAAAGCGTTCCAGCCAGTCATGCAGAATCACACGCACTGGCGTACGGCGATCGCGGCGACTGAGATCGAGTACAGAACGCACCAGCCCATCCAGTCGTGCCACGTTTTCCTGAATGATGCGCGTCAGTCTGCGCGTAGCGGCGTCGGCATCATCTTCGCCCAGCAACTGCGCCGCGTGACTAATCGCGCTGAGCGGATTGCGGATTTCATGCGCGATATTGGCCGTCAGGCGCCCCATGGCCGCTAATTTGATCTGCTCCGCTTCGCGGTGAATTTTGCCGATATCTTCCAGAAATACGATCAGTCCGGCGCCTTGCCCCACCGGCACAAAACGCGGTCGAACGGTTTGTCGAGTGGAAGGCACGGGCGTGATGGCCAGGGTGGAATCACCACGCTGCCATCCTTCAAGTGCCTCAATGACGGTGGGTGCAACGCGTCTGAGTGGAATGCCATTTGCCAGCATGCCGGGGCCGAGTAAGCGTTCAGCCTGCTGATTAAACTGGCGAATGACATGTTCGCTATCCACCACCAACACACCATCCGACACATCCTGAATCACAAATTGGTTAATTTCGGCCAGATTAGCGAGATCATGTCCGCGCTTTTCGGCGAGTATCTGCGACTCGGTTGCATACTGGGCAAGGCGATAAGCCAGTGTGGCCATAGCCATACATGCCAGCGCCAGCATCCCCACCTGAAAGAAATCGCTGCTTGGCGCATCTTGAAATATCACCCGGTAGCCCTGCTCAAGCAGTAAGGCAATGGCCGCCACGGATGCATTGAAAACAGCCGTTCGCCCTCGACTAATGATGGCTGCAGCTGCCAGCAAGGGCGGTAACAGCAGGCCGATCCCGGTATGGATGCCACCTGCCAGATGCATCAGCATGACGACAAACAGCGTATCTACGCTCATCTGGACGGTCAGCAACAGCTGGAACTGCACCATGCGTCGCCTTAAAGTAGCGGCCGCCATGACAGAAAACACAAGGTAAAGGATGCAGATGCTGGTAAACGTCCGTTCCAGATGCAGATTGCGCAGCACTTCCTTACTGACAAACAAGGAAGTAAACAGTAATCCGAGCCCCAGCAAAATCCGGAATACGTTTAATAATGCGGCCGAACGCCAGAATGAATCGGCAGCGGCACTGCGAGATTGCTCGCGAGTTTCCAGAAAATTCATGCGCGATCAAATAAGCCCGAATCAGGTAAAGCAGCAACTTTAACAGTTTGCCACCATGTTATGCTCACACCATGAATCAAATCCTGCTCCCGCTTTGCCTCGCTGCCACATGGCTGATTTGGGGCTCGACTTATCTAGGCATTCGTTTTGCACTGGAAAGCTTTCCGCCGTTTATGCTGTCTGGCATCCGTCACGTGATTGCGGGTGTCCTCATGCTGCTATTCATGCGCATGCGCAACATCCCGTTTCCAAACTGGAAGCAAACAGTCAATGCAGCCTTCATCGGCCTGTTGATGCTGACCGTGGGCAATGCGCTGGTGTGCGTCGCGGAAAAGAAAGTGGCATCGGGAGCGGCCGCGCTGATTGTGGCCGCGACGCCGATTCTAACCGTCATCGTGAATCTGTTTTTCCAGGTGCGCGCCAAAAGGCTCGAATGGATGGGGCTGATTGTGGGACTTGGCGGCCTGATTCTGATCAATTACGACCAGAGCCTGCAGGCCGAACCCTTTGCCACGATGCTGATATTTATCGCCTGCCTATCATGGGCGCTTGCAGGTGCCTTGATGCCTAGGCTGGATATGCCCTCGGGCGTAGCCAGCTCGACCGTACAAATGCTGGCCGGCGGCTTGAGTGCGCTGATCATCAGCGGGATACAGGGCGAACAGATTGGCACCGTGACGACTGCCGCCATCGGCGCGCTGGCCTGGCTAACCATCTGTGGCTCCATGGTCGCGTATAGCGCCTATGTCTGGCTGCTGAAACATGCTCGACCGGCACTGGCGACCAGTTGCTGCTATGTCAATCCGGTCGTTGCACTCCTACTTGGCAATCTGCTTGCTCAGGAAGTGCTCACCCCACAGCTCATCGGCGGGGCGGGCATCACGCTAGCCGGCGTGGCGCTGATGGGGCTGGCGGCGCGCCGGGGCAGTTAACATGGATTGCCCAAGCGATCAGAACTTGATCTCCAGCCGTGCCGTCCAGGACGCATAAGACCGCGCACGTGTCTTCGCTGTCTGTTGCGCAACCTGATTGCTAGTCAGATAGTCCTGCCCTAGCAAATTGGCACCGGAGACATGCAACTGTACCGATGGACTCATGCGCCACAGTGCATACAGATCGAATACCCGCTTGGCACTCTGGGTATAAACCTGTTGATCGGTCTGATTCACACTAAAGTCGGGTGTCCAGTTGTAATTGCCGCCCAGCGTAATGGGCAGGCTGCGCAAGCGGTAATCCAGTCCGAGATTCGCCGTGGCGGATGGTTGCTGGTCGATCCGGTTGTACGGCCCGCTTACCCCTTCCACGCTCGACTGAAACAGGCTCACATTGCTGCGCACATCCAGCGGGATCGCCGTCTCCAGTATCTCTTCGAGACGGAATTTAGCCTCTAGCTCGATGCCGCGCGTCACCGCCGTGCCGACATTCTGCTTCTGGTTCACCCAGCGCCATGCGGGATCGCCCGGAATGTCCTGCTGCAGGCTGCGCACACTGCGCATCAAGTTCTGGATGGTGCGATTAAACACGCTGATGCTCAGCAATCCGCCGGTATCGAAATAGTGCTCGAAGGCAACATCGACACCTGTCGCTAACTCTGGCTTGAGATCGGGATTACCCATTGAGTCAGGCGAGGTGGGCGAATTATTGAGGCTATACGATGGCCTGGCGATCAAGTCTGCCAGCGCCGGTGATCGATAGCTGCGGGTCAGGCTGGCACGCACCTGATCCTTGGGATGTCCCGGGATACGCCATACCGCATGCAACAGGGGACTCCACACACTGCTCTGATTGCTGACCTGTGTGCCGTTACGATCACTTTCAGTCTGGATACCTTCCCAG